>NZ_JBBGYS010000032.1:0-85424 GCF_037479595.1 Pseudomonas sp. MYb541
GCGTGGGGCGGCGCCGCGGCCCAGCGCAGGGCAAGCCTGCTCACCACAACAAGCCTGTTTACCCCAGCAAATCGGCTCACTTCAGGGAGCTTCGTGTTCCCTTAGCTGATAGGTACGCGGTTTTCAGTAGAGGCCTTGAACAATGCGTCAGCCATTTCTTCAATGTCATCACGCATGCAAAGCTTCTCCAACCACGCCTGCGGAATACCTTGCACGCCATAATGTGCGCCCGCCAATTGCCCAACGATAGCAGCCGTTGTGTCGGCATCATCGCCCAGGTTCGCGGCCGCCAACACAGCGTCGGCGAAGCTGTCAGTCTGAAGGACACACCACAGCGCCGCTTCTAATGAGGCCACCGCGTAACCAGAACCCGTGATTTGCGCGAGCCTCTTGCTGCAATAATCCCCCTGGGCAATTGCTACGACCTTCGGCGCAGAGATACCGGCGCGTGAAACACTCAGCATCTGCTCCTTTGTCGCACCACTCAACGCATTACTGATTGCCCGCGCCAGCACCACGCAGCACTCGATTGCCTCTTGAGCGCCATGCGTCGTACGAGAACTTTGACGGGAAAAATCGTCGATAGAGTGAACGTCAGGGAAGTAAAACAACACTATCGGCGCGAGACGCATAAGCGAGCCGTTGCCCGCAGAAAAAGGATCAGTAGAGCCCGCAAATGGATCACCGTGCGTCTCGAATGCCGTGAGTGCAGAGCGCACGGTCATACCGATATCAAAGCAATCGCCCGTGGAGCTCAAGTAGCCCCACTTCCACCAGTTCAAATACCGGCCCATCTGGTCGGCTGCGTCGAATCCACCTTTGCACAGCAGGCTTTCGGCCAAACACAGCGCCATTGAGGTGTCATCTGTCCATTGGCCCGGCTTCAGGCTGAACGGACCTCCACCCACCATATCGGTGAGCGGTGTGAATGTGCCGCGTGGCATGAATTCAACTGTTGTGCCCACTGCATCGCCGCAGGCCAGGCCCAGCAAACTACCGCGATAACGATCCAAAAGCGTCAGAGGCATAATCCTTCCTTGAGAAAATCGGTCAGTCAGCACCTTACTTGACCAACCGCTTCTCCTTCGAGGGGCGATATCCGAAATATGAGCTATAGCACTTGCTGAAATGACTGGGCGAAACAAACCCACACGCCACCAGCACCTCCACCTGTGACAACTCGGTGTGCTGCAACAGCCGCCGCGCTTCGGTCACGCGCAGTTCCATGTAGTAGCGCTGCGGCGTGGTGCCCAGTTGTTCCTTGAACAAGCGCTCCAACTGGCGCCGGGAGCGGCCGGCGTAGACCGCGAGTTGATCCAGTTCCAGGGGTTCTTCCAGGTTGGCGTCCATCAGCTTCACCACTTCACGCAGGGGCGCGCTGACACTGACGTTTTCAGTGGGTTTGATGCGCCGGTAGCGGGACTCTTCAAAGGCCAGGATGTCTTCGATACCTTCGACCAGAGCCTTGTCATGCAGGCCCTTGATCCAGTCCAGCGCCATGTGGAAGGCTCCAGACGGGCTCGAGGCGGTAAGGCGGTCGCGATCGATCACGTAGGGTTCGCTGGTGACGTGGGTGGCCTTGGACACTTCTGCCAGTGCCGGGCGATGTTCCGGGTGGATGGCGCAGCGATAGCCTTGTAACAGTCCGGCACGGCCAAGGAACCAAGCGCCGTTCCACAGGCCGGCGAGGCTGATGCCCTGTTCGGCGGCAGCGCGCAGCAAATGAATGAAGTCTTCGCCGGCCTTGAGTTCCGTGCGAAAGCCGCCGCAGATCACCAGCAGTTCCAGGTCTTGCAGCGCCACCACGTCCAGGCGTGCATCCGGGCGGATCACCAGACCAAGGTCGCTGATGACTTCACCCTCATCACAGCCGAACGTACGCGAGGCAAACAGGTCAGGACGTAGCAGGTTGGCGGTAACGAACGTGTCGAGGGTCTGGGTGAAGGCCGGCAGGGAGAAGTGTTCGAGCAACAGGAAGCCGACGCGGGTGACCGACGCCGGCTGCGAGGTTTCGTTGAGGTAGCGCAGGTTCTTGCCTTTCATGCCACCGCTGAATTGACGTCTTTCCATCGAGGGTTGGCCCACTCTTATTGTTGATGCAGTGGGCGCCATCTTAGGGGCAAATGCGTTGGCTGTCTCAGGCACTGAGCCTGAAAAAACCTTAACCCTTCAAAGCCCCCGGCAGAACAGCCGCAAGCGCATCTGATACGGTTTTTTCTTTGCCATCTGCATCTGTATCGAAACGCCTCCTGGACGGACAATAGCGCCATCCCCACCCCCTTCCCTTCGGAGGCCTTATGACCAAGATGGCACTTTTCCTGTTCGGCTTTTTGGTACTCACCATCGGCATCGGCCTGCTGGCAACCATCTCACCTGTCTGAAGCGGCCCTTAGCTGACAACCAGCATCGGGTACAGAGACAGCACCAGCAACACCGCCATCGACCAATTGAACACCCGCAACCAGCGCGGCTCACGCAACACATTGCGTAAGCCGCTGCCACACACGACCCACACACAGACGCTGGGCAGGTTGACCACGGCGAACACCAGCGCAATCACCAGCACATTGGTGACGTAGCCTTCAGCCGGCGTATAGGTGGTGATTGCCCCCAACGCCATGATCCAGGCCTTGGGGTTCACCCACTGGAACGCCGCAGCGCCAAGGAAGGTCATGGGCTTGCCCTGTTCATCAGGGCTGTCGGACATGCCGCCCGCCGTCGCAATCTTCCACGCCAGGTACAGCAGATAGGCTGCGCCCACGTAGCGCAGCACGGTATACGCCCACGGAAACACCTTGAACACCTCACCCAACCCCAGGCCTACCGAAATCACCAGCAGCATGAAACCAATGCTGATCCCCAGCGCGTGGGGCATCGAGCGGCGAAACCCGAAGTTCACCCCCGACGCAAGCAACATAGTGTTATTGGGCCCCGGGGTGATCGAAGACACGAAGGCAAACAGCACAAAAGCTGACAACAAGCTGGTAGACATGAACATAACGCGGCATCCAAGCGGAGGGGTATGCCAGCGACAGTAGAGGGTTATGGACTGCCCTGCCCCGTACAGCCACGTTACGATTGAGGCATACACTTTTTTGCCAAAGCTTTCACAAACCTTTCACAGATAGGGGCATATGGTGAATCCAGCTCCTAATGAACATCCTTTTAGCCCGCGCGCCCCACGCGGGCTTTTCTTTGCCTGGGGTTTATCGGAGGCAAAAAAAGAGGCAAGCCGTTCATCCAGGCTTGCCTCCAGTCTCTACCCGTCAGCGCGGGCCGCCACCACCGCCAGGGCCGCCGCCTTGCCCGTGCCCTCCACCGTGACCACCACCACCGCCGCCACCCGGCGGCATGAACATCCAGCAGCCCGACAAGGTCGACAACAGCGCGACAACCACTGCCGCCTTGGTTAGATAACTCAACTTCATGACCACACTCTCTCACTTGACGAGATTAACTTCTCGCTGGATATGACAGTGCCAACTCAAATGCGTCACGGCTATCGTGTAACCTGTTGGTAGGGTTTGTAAGCCCGGCGGTACAAGGTGCCGTCAGTTCTGCGGCCGTTGTTTGGTCGAGTCCAACTCGGCCTTTTTGGCAGTGCTGATTTCGGTGATTTGCGCCGACTTGCCGGTCTGGCGCATATAGTCGGCAATCACTTTGCTGGACTTGGCAATGTTCAACGTGTCATCGAACGCCGAAGGTGACGCTTTAGGCGTGTTTGCCCCGCTGCCGGCGGGCGTTATGGTAGTAGACATCGGCGCTGCTCCCTGAAGGGACGAATGAACTCGTCGTGCTGACGATAGCCTGGCGCCGACGTTAGCATGGGCAATGGGCCATTAACCTGGGCTTCACAACAATCCACAACGCCAGGCTGTCCGGCTTCAATGAGCGCACACCATTCGGCTGGCATGAGCCTACACTCATGGAAAAACTGATTACCACAAGGCTCGCCGGGACCCACCAATGAGAGATCTCCCCCCCACTGCCACGCTTCGCGCGTTCGAAGTCGCGACCCGACATGCGACGTTCACTTCAGCCTCAGAAGAATTACATGTGACCCAGAGCGCCGTCAGCCACCAACTCAAGCACCTTGAAGACCTCTGGGGGTTACAACTCTTCCAACGCGGCAAGTCTTTGCGGCTGACCCCAGCCGGCGCGGCACTGGCGCCTATCGTGCGCGAGTTTTTTATGAACCTGGAAGCCACATTGACGGACCTTAGAGAACAAAAAGGCAGGGTTCGGCTCAAGGTGAGCACCACCTATTCTTTCGCGCTGAAATGGTTGCTGCCCCGGTTGCCAGGTCTGTCGCAGCAGCACCCGGAAATTCTAATCACGCTGGAAACCACTGACAAAGCGATCAACTTTTCCAGCGCCGATTCAGATGTCGCGATTCGCCTGGGCAACGGTCATTACCCCGCCTTGCATTCGGAGTTCATGCTCAGGGAGCAAATTTTCCCGGTGGCCAGCCCTGACCTGCTTAACCGTTTTGGCACCCCGAACGAGCCCGCCGAATTGTTGCGTTACCCGCTACTTACGCGTGACGGCGCAGACCTGGTGCCCAAGTGGGAAGCCTGGTTCGAGCACGTCGGCGTGGGCGTTTCTACACTCAAGGAAAGCGTCAGGTTTGCTGACACCAACATGACCATAGAAGCCGCCTTGCTGGGCCAGGGCATCGCCTTGGCCCGTAGCGGCCATGTCGAAGCCGAAATCAACGACGGCAGCCTCATAAGGCTGTTCGATGTGCCGTTCGCCTCACCGGTCGCCTATTTCTTTGTCTGTCCCAAAGGGGTCGAAACACAGCCTCACATCATCAGCTTTCGTAACTGGCTGCTGGCGGAGTCGACTCAGGCCCAGCAACACTATCGTTGATAGTATGAGTAATGGCTCATGCCAGGATGAAGGGACTTCGCTGTTGTCCAGCCCCCAGTTTGCTTAACATGGCGCATGCCCTTTCCTATCGTATTACTCGTCCTCTTCGCCGCCCTCTTGCACGCCAGCTGGAACGCGCTGCTGCGTGTCGGCACCGACAGGCTCTGGTCGATGACCGTGATGTGCCTGTCGGTCGCCCTCGTCAGCGTGGGCTTTGCGCTGTACCTCCCAGCGCCTGCCGCTGCCAGTTGGCCTTACGCCGCGTTCTCGGGTGTCTTGCACGTCGGTTATAACCTGTTCCTGGTGCGCAGCTACAAAGTGGGTGATCTCGGGCAAACCTACCCGATCGCCCGCGGCTCCTCGCCCATTTTGATCACATTGTTCGCCATGGTGTTTGCTGGCGAAACCCTCAGCACCAGCGCCCTGTTCGGCATTGCACTGGTGTCGGGCGGTATTATTTCACTGGCTTTCAGGCAGCGCAGGCTCGCGGTCCCCAGCTTGCCTTACGCCTTGGGCACGGGTTTTTTCATCGCAGCCTACAGCGTCACCGACGGCATAGGCGCGCGACTTTCAGGTGCGCCGCTGGCCTATACCGCCTGGATGTGCGCCCTCTGGGGCGTACTGATGCCACTGGTTTATATCGGTCTGCGCGGCGCACGCAGCCTGCTTGCCCCGCGCCCGGGGCTCATCACCGCCTTGATGGGTGGGCTGGTCTCCCTGCTGGCCTACGGCATTGTTATCTACGCCATGTCTGAATCGCCGATGGGATCGGTTTCCGCCTTGCGCGAGACCAGCGTACTGTTTGCGGCGTTGATCGGTTATTTCTTCCTGGGCGAGGCACTGACTGTCCGCAAAGTCCTGGCGTGCGCGGTGATTGCCACCGGCACGATGCTAATTGGCTAAATTCACCTCCCTCTTAAAAGGTTCAAGACATGGCTACCGGCTCTTCAGCTCCCCTGATTCTGATCACCGGCGGAAGCCGGGGTGTAGGCGCGGCAACGGCGCGGCTCGCGGCAGCGCAAGGCTATGACGTCGTCATCAGCTACATCAACAATGAGGCCGCCGCACTCGGCGTGGTGGCTGACGTGCAAGCGCTCGGACGACGCGCCTTGGCCATACGCGCCGACAGTGCCGACCCGGAACAGGTCGCGCATCTGTTTCGAGCCATCGACGAGACGTTCGGCCGCATCGACGTTCTGGTCAACAACGCCGCAATCATCGCGCTTCAATCGCGCTTTGAAGACCTCGACTTTGCCCGCATGCAACGCATCTTCGCAATCAATGCCATCGGCCCGATGCTCTGCGCGCAGCAAGCCGTGAAGCGCATGTCGTTTCGACACAGCGGCAACGGCGGCAGCGTGATCAACGTCTCCTCGGGCGCCGCGCGATTGGGCAGCCCCAACGAGTATGTCGACTACGCTGCGTCAAAGGGTGCTCTGGAAACCTTCACCATCGGGCTATCCAAGGAAGTCGCGCGCGAAGGCATCCGCGTCAATTGCGTTCGCCCAGGGCATATCTACACCGAAATGCACGCCAGCGGCGGAGAACCGGGTCGCGTGGACCGCGTCAAGGACAGCATCCCGATGGGCCGGGGCGGCGAGCCCGAAGAAGTGGCGCGGGCCATACTGTGGCTGGCAGGTAAAGAGGCGTCGTTTGTTACCGGGACCTTTCTGGATGTGACTGGGGGCAAGTGAGAGATTTGCACACGCTTGACTGGGAACACACACTGCGTCATCGAGCATCCAACCAGAATAAATACTGATAACGGTTCCATTGAAAAAAACGGGGAAACTCATGGGGATTAACGTCACGATGCTAAAGGGCATTTGCTTCCTGACGATGGGTGCCATTGCGCTCGATGCGCTTGCGGGGACGGCGGAACAGAACTATCTGTGCAAGACGCAAGAAACACTGTTGTTCGGCTGCGACTCCGGGCCGAAAATGATCTCGGTTTGCGCATCGCACGATTTCTCAGCGACAACCGGCTATGTGCAATACCGATTTGGTACGCCCGGCAAAATCGAGTTGAGCTACCCCGAAACACCGAGCCCACCGAAGGGGCACTTCTGGCTCAGTTCCACGGCCTACTCCGGTGGAGGCGAAGCCCATCTGCGCTTTACCAATCATGGGGTAACCTACGCCGTTTTCGACCGTATGGTGCGCACCAACTTTACCCCCGGAGAACCCAACGACCCCGAAATGAGCGAGGGAGTGGTCGTGCGTCCGCAGGGAAAAAAAGCCACACGGCGGCTTTGTACCTATTCCGAAGGCGGGATTCGCGAGCAAGCTTATACAACCATCGAACGTGAAGATTTCGACGATAGCCTCGTTCCTTAAGCGCGAATGTCGCATGATCACCGCCTGGCAACCGACTGACACGAGAACCACCATGCTCCGTATCTATCCAGCGACCCCAGCCGATCTTGAAGCCCTGCGCGAAGTCGGCTGCACCACCTATCGAGAACACTTTGCACACATCTGGTCGCCTGCCGGATTGCAGGCGTTTCTTGATCGGGACTTTTCCCACGACGCCTTGCGCCAATCACTCGAAACATCCGACAGCCCTCTATGGCTGCTCGCTTCAGATGACAACGCGCAAGTCGTAGGCCTGGCAAAGGTCAACTGGTCGGCGCCGGCGCCCATAACAGGCGAAGTTGGCGCAGAACTGCGCAAGATCTACTTTCTAAAATCCGCCGCAGGGCGCGGGTATGGGAAGCGATTTATGCAGTTCATTTGCGACCAGGCTGTAACGCGTGGTGAGCGCTCGCTGTGGCTGACGGTGCTCAAGTCCAATCCCGATGCACGACGGTTTTATGAGGCTTTTGGGTTCAAGTGGATCGGAGAAATTCCGTTCAAGACGGACCTGGCTGAAATCGGGATGGATGTGATGGGGCTTGAACTGCAGCGGCAGGATGCATAAATGGATGAGTTGATAAAAGGCCTCGACGGGCCCAGGACGGCGCAGCAGGAACTGTTCTACGACTTGGAAGATGCGTCGGCGGTGATTGGGTGGTCGGTGGTTGAGCTGACCGCTTTGGCGGCCAGCGGCAGGACGCCGGATGAGGCCGTGGCATTGATGAAGATTTGCGCGCTGCTGGCGGCGCAGCAGGAGAAATTGCGGGCGTATGCAGGTGAGGTCAAAGACCAGAGGATCGTCAGGTCTCAAGTCCTATAAGCCCGACGCAGCGGTCGGGCTCATTGAATTACAAATGTTCAGTTGTCGGGATGCTCGCTCGCCACTGAATCAGCGGCGTCTACATCCGACATGTCCTCTTCAAGAGGCGCGTCATCGTCCGGCGGCAACGGAACACCCTCCTCATCGCGCTTCGGATCGTGCCCTGTCTCATTGTCGGTGCCGCGGGTTACATCCTGCTGAGAAATATTCCCAGGGGCATTTTCATTGATTTCCATGCTGGCTCTCCGTTCTTACGCTCGGGATATCGGCGCTTAAACATGGGATCAGGTAGTGGTCAGCGAGTGCGATGTACTGGACGAACGGCAGAAAGCCTTGCGCAATGGCAAGGCGTTTCAGAGTCAGTTCCTAACGCGCCAGACTTCCAAAACTTTTTCAAAGCCAATAAAAAACCCCGTAGACGTTAATCTACGGGGTTTTCAAGAGTGGAGGCCGAGGTCGGAATCGAACCGGCGTAGGCGGATTTGCAATCCACAATATTTTCGTTATAAATCAACAGCTTGAATCGAAATAAATTCCGCAACGGCGCTATTTTCCAGTGGCCGTAACGCGGACAGGCCAAGCTGGCCGCTTTGGGTTGCGGAACTACTTTTATGCACCTCGTTGATTCCCCACCACCCCTACTATGCATGCTCAAGGACAGATCGATCTGCCTGAAAAAGACGTGGCCATCCTGTGGAGGCGGCCGCATTCGCCGGTTTTCAAGACCGCTATGCAAATGCAGGCGGGCTGCAGCCTTGAACGCCCAAGGTGTTCCATTACTAAACAGAAATACCCGAGCTGAGAACCGCATTCTGCAAGGGGTGCGGATTTAGTTTTGGAACTGTTTTTGCCCCCTCCTCCGGCGTCCTGCCAACCGAACACAAACCACCAATAGCCCACGAGTCGTGAGACAATCGTATGGCCGCGTTCGGCCGATCCCTGCCTGTCGCGAGGTCCGAATTCCACTCAGAGCTAACACCCAGACATTCAAACCAAACAAGTAGATAATCGACTGCTGTTCCTGCCATTTCCAGTGCTTATGAACAACGAATACTCCCGAGGCAATCCACCGGCAGTACGGCATATAGCCTGTGCGGGCCCACGGTGCCCAACCCCTGTCGGTGTCTTTGTTCTTTGACGCGCCTGCTAACGTTCCTCGTTGACTACGCACCTTTGCGTATTGATAGGTAAAAACGATGCTGTGTAATGCGCAGTGCAACTTTGGTGATATATCTCTACGGCATCAATTGCATCTCCGACAAACCGTATTCCCCCAACGAATACAGCAACGTCCCATACCCCAGTTGCTCGTAGCCACCGTTGTCAGCCCCATAATCCCCGCCCCCTCCTTCCACTTGTACTTTATTTGCCATGGCCTGCACGTTCGGCGCGCTGAGGTCCTTTCGCACGGCGTAGTGGTTGTAAAGTAGTTCCCATATCGGCCGGGTGTCACCCCGGTGTTTAGTCGAGATGGCCGCCTGTTTGAAACTGCGGCGGATCACGGGAGTAAACGGCACCTCCTGGCCCAGGTTGTACTTGGCCACATACTCGGCGGCTTGCAGCACGCGGTTGTTCTGGTAGCCGAACAGATCGTCGCCCTGGCTCCAGGCCATTTGGCAGAAACTGCCGAGCAACGCGATGTCGAGCATGGCGTGTGCCTGATCACGCCCGCTTTCCTGGACTTGACCCAGGCCACGGCCGTAGATCTTCCACACCGCGTGTTCGATGGCGCCGTTACCCCTGCCGTGCTTGAAGTAGTCGACAGCCTCGTTGTAGAGGTCGCGGCGATCGGTCAGTACGCCGATGGCCAGCATCGAGTTCATGTTGGCTAAGTCCCAGCTGGCCCAATGGTAATCAGGCGGGGTGCCATCGTGGTACACCAGAAAGTCATGATTGATTGGGTAGAAGACAGTGAGCATCAGGCTTTGAAAGCGCTGGAAGTCTGCCGGCTCCCACTTCGGATAGGTGCGCAGCAGTTCGGCCGCATTGGCAAGTTGATAACCGTGCAAGCCTGCCGCCAAGGCTTTGACGGGGTTGCCTTTGGTCGCGGTGAGGGTTGAGGACAACCGGTTCAAAATGCTCACCGCCTTGTCGGCATATGCCGGGTCGTTCGAAATCTGCCAGCGCAGGGCCAGTGCATACGCGGCGGCGTTATCGCTGAACAGCACGCTGTGGTTATTCGGTTCTTCTGAAGTGCGGTAAACCACCGGCACCGGGTTGGGCTGCCATGCCAATGAGGCATGGGGGTTGGCGATCAGCTTCTGCCAGCCGGCCAGCCACGGCTGGTTATAGTTGGCTAGTTTTTCGCGTATTCGTGAGAAGTCATCCTGAGTCTGTAGCAGGCCAGGATGCACGAACGCTTCGGTATGCAGGGTGGGGGAAGCTTGACTGCCGATACTCATCAATAGCGCGCCGAGCAGCACGGCTCTTTTGGATAGGTGCTCCAAACGGATCATCATGTGTTCACCCGGATGGGTAGAACCTTGCGCGGTCCGAAAAGCCATTCGCTCAGAGTCAGAATCTGCCCCTGGGATAGTTCATCTGGCGCCTGCATACCCGGGATCTTGTTGTTAGAAGGTGTAGTTGATTGCAAACAGGCCCAGGCCTGAGCTTCGGTGTCTTACCAGCGGGCTGTCGCTGGCCTGGTCGTCGTATTGAGTCACCGTCAGGCTGGCCAGCGTTGACCAGTTCGTGTCCAGGGTGTGCTGCCAGTTCAAGCTGGCGGAATAAGCATAGATCCCAGCGTCTGCGGAGTATTTGCTGTAGATCGAGCGTTGGCTCTGTGCCTGTGTGACCCCGAAGAAAGTCTGGTTGTAGCGGCTGTCGCCGGCATGGGCGTCCACGGCCAGACTCAGGGTGTCGCGGCCTGTGTGCAACAGGATGCCTTCCAGGCCAAATCGGTAACGGTTGCCACGGTGTTCGCCGGCCATGCGTATGTCGGCTTCAGCGTTGACCGACAGCCAATCAAGCAGTTGTTGACTGAGGGTAAAGTTGGCGACGGTTGCGCCGTTGATATCGCCCATACCTCTGAGCTCGTCGCCGCCGGGGCTGGTTGTAGTGTCCTTCTGCTTGCGGCCCAGGTCGTAATTGATCGCCGCGCTGGTGCCGAAACCACTGTCGGATTGAAATTGCAGGCCCACGCCGCGAGTGGTGTCGGCAAACAACGCTCCGTGCTGGATGCTGAGCATCGGAAGTACGAGCGGACGATAGCGGTCAGCGCCCATGTAGCGAGGTGTGCCCCCCATGCCAAGACCCAGGATAATGGTGGTTTCATCGGCTGCCGGGCTGGCGTCGGCCGCGTGAGCCTGGGGCGCGAGCGCGAAGCACATCAGCGTGGCGGCGCCCAATAGGACCTTGCGGGTAGGGGGAGCGGTAAAGTTCATGGTCAAGCCCTTTGTGCAAAAGAAGACAGGAGTGCACCCGCCGGCGAGCGATACGGCACCTCTCCCTTATCGAGCTGTTCAGGCACGTTGATAGGCTTGGACAGCGATACAGTGGTCGGCATAGGATCGGCTCGCGAAAGCGGGCGTAGGGCAATACTGGCAGCACACTTTCAATAAACCGTTCGTAAATTATCAAGATTTCATCAAGAGGCTTCTTTGTGTCAGGAAAACGTATTCTCATCGTCGAAGACGACGCCGACAGCGCCAGCATTCTTGAGGCCTACTTACTCCGGGATGGCTATGAGGTGGCCCTGGCCGAAGACGGCCAGCGCGGGCTCGACCTGCACAAAAGCTGGCAGCCCAACCTTATCTTGCTCGACGTGATGCTGCCGCGTTTGAGTGGTACCGAGGTGTTGTCGGCCGTGCGCCGCAGCAGTGACACGCCGGTGATCATGGTAACGGCCATGGGTGACGAACCGGAAAAGCTGGGTGCCTTGCGCTATGGCGCGGACGACTATGTGGTCAAGCCTTACAGTCCGCGCGAAGTAGTGGCGCGGGTGCACGCAGTGTTGCGGCGCACCACCGGCAACCCACCGGTGGAACAATTACTTCGCCATGAAAACCTGCGAGTGGATCTTGTCGCCTTTACCGCGGCCATCGAGCAAGGCGATGAACCACCGCAATGGCTGGACCTGACCCCAACGGAGTTCAAGCTACTGGTGACGTTGCTCAAGACGCCGTCCAAGGCCTTCACCCGCGATGAGTTACTGGAAATCTGCCTGCCGGAAAGCGAAGCCCTGGCCCGCGTCGTCGACACCCACGTGCACAACCTGCGCCGCAAGCTGGAAACCCATGGCATCACCGGCGTACTGGTAACGGTGCGCTCTATCGGCTATCGATTCAGGTAACTCACATGCTTGAGCAACCGCAGGTCAACGACAAACCGATGTGGCGCTGGATCGGCCTACGCATGAGCCTGCTGGCAATTGGCGCGGTGGTAGTGATCTCTGTGTGCATGTGGATCAACGTCACACTGTCGGATTGGTACTTTGTGCAGCATCTTCCGCCGGGGCCACGCGATGAGTTGCTGGCGCTGCGTGCCGAGCCAGGGCTCAATGAGGCACGCTTGCGTCAATTGGTTGCCCAGTACTATCCGCTGGCCTATTTCCAGCCGGCTATCGCCAATCGCGACTGGCTGATACTGATCGGCCTGGTGCTGGCCGCTATCCCCACCATCATAGCCTGCGGCCTATGGTTTTCGCGGCCATTGTCCAGCCAGTTCTCTGCGATTGCCCAGGGAGCCCGGCGGGTCGCCGGCGGTGATTTCCTTACGCGCCTGCCTGTGCACCGCGATACTCCCGACGAGCTGCAACGACTGGTCAGCGACTTCAATAGCATGACCATGCGACTGGAGCGCTATGAACGCGATGTGCGTGAATCCAGCGCGGTCATTGCCCACGAATTGCGCACGCCATTGAACGCCGCCATGGGGCGCGTGCAGGGTATGCTCGATGAGGTGTTCCCCAGCGATAACACGCAGTTGGGCATGGTCAAACGTCAGCTCGATCAACTCAGAAAACTGGTGGATGACCTGCATCTGTTATCGATGGCCCGTGCTGGCCAGATGGTGCTGGAACGCAGCGATTTTTCTCTGGGCGCTCTGGTGGCGGAGCGGTTGGCCTGGTTCCAGCCACAGTTGGATGAGGCTTGCGTGCGAACGCAGGTCAGTATTCCCGATGGGCTTCGAATGCACGCCGATCGTGATCGCCTGGGCCAGGTGATCAACATTCTGGTCGATAACCTGCTGCGCTATGCGGCTGGGGGAGGCGAGTTGAATATGACGGCGCGCAGGGTCAACGGATCGGTGGTGATTGAAGTCGGTGACCGAGGGCCAGGTATCGAAGCCCAGCATCTGGACAGCGTGTTCGACCGCTTCTGGCGAGCAGAAAGATCCAGGGCACGTTACTCAGGGGGGAGCGGGCTAGGCTTGTCCATCGCCCGTGCGATCTGCCAGGCCCATGGCGGTACCATTACTGCCCGCAACCTGGCCGAAGGCGGTACGCTGATCAGGACGGAGGTTCCTGTGTAGGCGTTTCTTCCTTGCCTTGCAACCGGCGCTCAAGTCGGTGAAGTCGTAATGATCGTAGAGCCGGAAAACTGCCAAGGCTAACAGGACCTTGCGTGATCAGGGGTGAAGTAATTTCAACGAGAATATCTCGTTGCTGCCGACCGGCAGGAACATGCTATAGCTGGCGTCCCTGCCATTGGCGATGATGTCTCGGGAAGGTGTACTGGGCGGACACTTAGGTCGCGTCGCTTGCGGCTGGCTGTTTCGCTACAAGATCATTGGCAGCTTGGACATCCCAGCGCAAGACCAAACGTCATTCGCCGGTGCTTTAGGTAGCCTGGTTGCTGATAAGGGAGAAATACGTGATCTCTCAGGTCCGATTTTCATGGACATGCTTCACATGCTGACATAGCTCGCGGGACCACTTTTGGCCGGAAGCAGTTCACCGCCTACGACGGCTTTGGGCCGGTTACAGCCTATAGCGACCGGCAGCTACTGGCCCAGAGTGTGTAAAAACGCCTTCGCGAACTCTTGCTAAGATTTCTGAGGATTTCATCGCAGGGATCGCCCATGAAGCGCTTTATCCAAGGTGAACATCGAGGCCAAGGCACCTTACTTCCCGAGAGCCTCGACGACTACGTCAGCGATACCAATCCGGTGCGGGTAGTCGACATCTTCGTCGACGAACTCGACCTGGTCAATCTGGGTTTTGAAGGTGCCATTCCAGCTGATACTGGCCGGCCGGCTTACCACCCCGCGATCCTGCTGAAGATCTACATCTACGGCTATCTCAACCGCATCCAGTCGCGCCGACGTTTGGAGCGAGAAGCCCAGCGCAACGTCGAACTGATGTGGTTGACCGGGCGTTTGATGCCGGACTTCAAGACCATCGCCAACTTCCGAAAAGACAACAGCAAGGCCATCCGAGGCGTCTGTCGCCAGTTCTTTGTGCTGTGTCAGCAGTTGGGATTATTCGGAGAACATCTGGTCGCCATTGATGGCAGTAAATTCAAAGCAGCCAACAACCGCGACCGCAATTTCACCAGCGCCAAACTGAAGCGGCGCATGGAAGAAATGGAATCGAGTATCAACCGTTACCTAGCGGCACTCGATGCTGCCGATCGGCAAGAACCCACAGCTTCCAAGCCTAGCGCCGTGCGGCTGGAAGAGAAAATCGCTAAGCTCAAAACTCAAATGAAGGAGTTTCAAGCGATCGAAATCCAGCTCAAAGAATCGCCGGATAAACAGGTCTCACTGACCGATCCAGACGCCCGCTGCATGAAGACGCGCGGCACGGGAATCGTCGGCTACAACGTGCAGACAGCGGTCGATACTCAGCACCATTTGATCGTTGCACATGAGGTGACCAACGTCGGTTCCGACCGCGATCAACTCAGCTCAATGGCCAAGCAGGCCCGCGAGGCTATGGCGTCAGAAATGTTGTCGGTAGTGGCTGATCGAGGTTACTTCAAAAGCGAACAAATCCTAGCTTGTCACGATGTCGGCATCACCGCCCATGTGCCCGAGCCGATGACCTCTGGAGCCAAAGCAGACGGGCGTTTCAATAACGATGCCTTCCTCTATGATGCGGAAAAAAACGAATACTTTTGCCCGCCTGGAGAGGCGCTGATCTGGCGCTATACCAACGTTGAAAAAGGCCTGACGTTGCACCGTTACTGGAGTTCGAAATGCCAGGGCTGCGCGTTGAAGTCGCAATGCACTCCGAGCACGGAACGACGGGTTCGACGCTGGGAGCATGAAGCCGTATTGGAGGAGATGAAGCTTCGGCTGAGCAAAGCGCTGGGGATGATGCGAGTCCGAGAGCGGACGGTTGAGCATCCCTTCGGGACGCTCAAACAATGGATGGGTGCGACACACTTCCTGACGCGAAAGTTGGCCGGGGTGGGCGCGGAGATGAGTTTAAATGTGCTCGCCTACAACATGAAACGAGTCATGAAAATCATCGGTGTTCACGGTTTGATGAAGGCGCTATCGGCATAAAAAAGCTGATTTTATAAACAGAGTTGACGTGTTCCAGGTCGCGGCTGATGCAATACGCAGTATTTGCCATGCGATCGTTCAGCCACGAACGTCAATGATCCAAGACGACGAGGCCTTGAGCGTTTTTACACACTCTGGGCCGAAAGCTACCGTTACCTACAGGCTACGGACCATAGCTGATCAAGCTTCGTCGTGTAACTTTGGCTCATCATACCGCGGCGCATGCCCCAACTAGGATCTGCTGGCACGCAAGCCGACCGTAGCGTGCCCCTACCCCATCGCCCATTGATCTGGTCCATGACTGTCATCACCCGAGTCGCCTCAGCCGGCTGCGATATAGCAAACAAATCATCGGTGTACTCACCAGGCTGGCAGAGGTTCAGCAACATCACCTCAGCCTTGCTGTACTTAAAACCGGGTCGAAATATCCGATCAAGCGCGCCCCCCGCAGCTTGAGTAAGCAGCCGCACGTCATCAGTGGGATACGGCATATCCACAACCACCCCATTGGCATACTTCGCCTCTTCGGGGTTGAACATCCCAGTGCGAATGCACACGCGTACCTTCTTGCACAGCGAGTTCTGAGCGCGGAGCTTCTCAGAGGCACGCATCATGTAGGTGGCTACCGCCTCCTTGATGGGCGCCAACTCCGTCAACCTCATGCCGAACATACGGCTGCAGCAGATCTCCTGCTTTGGCGGATCGGGCTCGTCCAGCTCAAGACAAGGCGTGCCGCCCAACTCCCTGGCCGTCTTCTCGACCACAATGCTGAACTTCTTACGGAGCGTCCACGGATCGGCCTTAGCCAGGTCCATAGCCGACTTGATACCCATCCCATCAAGATGGAGTTTCATCCTGCGCCCGACACCCCAAACCTCCGCAACGTCCGTATTGCGTAGCACCCAGTCACGCTTAACCGGATCGGTGATGTTGACCACCCCACCGGTTTGGGACTGCAGTCGCTTCGCGGTGTGGTTTGCCAGCTTCGCCAGGGTCTTTGTGTGAGCGATGCCAACACCGACCGGAATACCCGTGCAGCGAAGTACTTGGGCGCGAATCTGCCGGCCTAACGCATCCAGCCCATCGATACCCGTCAGGTCGGCGAACGCCTCGTCGATGCTGTACACCTCAACCGCCGGCACCATAGCCTCGATCAGGCTCATAACGCGCTCACTCATGTCGCCATACAGTGCATAGTTGGAGGAAAACGGGACGATGCCGTGCTGCTTGAGCTTGTGCTTGATCTGGAAATACGGCTCGCCCATCTTGATGAAAGGCTTAGCATCGTAACTGCGTGCGATAACACAGCCGTCGTTATTACTCAGCACCACGATGGGCACTTTCGCAAGGTCGGGCCGGAATACCCGCTCGCAACTGGCATAGAAGCTGTTGCAGTCGATCAGTGCGAAGGTTGGCTGCTGATTAGACATGGCTGCGCACTGTGCTGGTGATCACGCCCCAGATCGACAGTTCGTCGCCTTCGAGAATGTAGCGTGCCGGGAACTTGGGGTTTTCGGAAAGCAAGACCACTTCCCGACCACGCTTACACAAGCGCTTGCAGACGGGCTCATTGTTTAGCAGTGCCACCACCACATGCCCATGGATTGGCTCAATGGCACGGTCCACCACGGCCAGGTCACCATCAAAAATTCCGACGCCTTGCATGCTCTCACCGGTGATTGCTACCAGGTACACGTGGGGCGCTCGGATATTCAGGACCTCATCCAATGAGATGTGCTGCTCGATGTGGTCCGCTGCCGGCGACGGAAAACCGGCCGGAACCTGGAACGAGCACAACGGCAACTTCGCGCCGACCTCAGCGATGGGACCTAGAATGGTGAAGCTCATGATGCGGCCTTTTACAATTACTGTATGAATGTACAGTTAACTTTGTAGGACGCTTGCGGTCAATTTTTCTGTAGGGGATTTCGACAAGCGGAGAGGTGCATATGTGTGGGCGATTCGTGCAGTACGAAGGCATGGCGATCTATATCGAAGAACTAAACCCACAGATAGAGCTGTTCAGTGGGTATGACGCCGTACCGATCAATCGGTACAACATCGCTCCGACGACGCGGGTGCAGTTGCTGCACACCGCAGAGGACTGCCTGCATATCGATGCAGTCAAATGGGGATGGGCACCTTTCTGGGCCAAGGGCAAACGCCCCGACCCGATCAACGCCCACGTAGAGACGGTCGCCACAGGCAAGTTTTTCAAGCAACTGTGGCCGAATGGCCGAGCCGTGGTGCCGAGTGAGGGGTGGTATGAGTGGGTCAAAGACCCCGACGATCCGAAGAAAAAACAGCCTTACTTTATTCGCCTGAAAAGCCAGAAACCTATGTTTTTCGGCGCGCTCGCCCAAATCAGTCTTGGCCTTGAGCCCCAAGAAGGAGACGGTTTTGTAATCATCACCGCCGCCAGCGACCGGGGGATGGTGGACATCCATGATCGCAAGCCTTTGGTACTGACGCCTGAGCATGCCAGGGAGTGGCTGGATCTAGGTCTTGCGCCAGAGCGGGCTCAAGAAATTGCCACTGAGTGCTGCCAGCCAACCGAGGATTTTGAGTGGTATGCCGTTGGCAAAGAGGTGGGGAACGTGAAACATCAGGGAGCCGAGCTACTGCTCCCGTTGTCATCAGAGGATGATTAGCCCCGTATGTGCTGCTCGAGCAGTTGATTGGCCGCCGGGAAGCCTACCCAGGTTGCGTTGTGATCAAGCCCACGGCCAGCCAACACAATAGCAGCCAACTCGTTAAGGTCAATCTCTCCTCGCGAGGCCGCCGCAAGAAGCTGAGAAGGCAGGACATTCAAATAGTGAGAGGCAGTTTCCATGGGGTTCATCCTTCGTTTGCGTGACCATAGTAACGCTCTACCATAAACACATAGCAAGCCAATCAGATCGAACATAGCGACCATCAAAACAGCCCCCCTAATGCGGCGGGCTCCCAGTTCATGATTACCAACTCTCCACTGACATCGGCCCTTCCCTGCCGCTGGTTGGCAGTGCTGTAGCGAATATCAACGGTTTCAAAATGGAAGCCGTCAAAGACCTGCCGAATTTCCGGGTGATCATTGATGCTGACCATGACCTTACCTTTGCAGCGACGCATAAAGTCCGCCATGCGCTCGTAATTCTCAAAGGGAAAATCCACACCATAACCGGCGGTCTGCCAGTAAGGTGGATCCATGTAGTGGAAGGTATGGGCACGGTCGTAGCGCTCAGCACAAGCAAGCCAGGGTAGGTTTTCAACGTAGGTACCGGACAACCGCTGCCATGCTGCTGAAAGGTTTTCCTCGATCCGAAGCAGGTTGATTGCCGGTCCAGTCGTCGCGGTGCCAAAAGTCTGCCCTGTCACCTTGCCGGCAAAGGCATGGTGCTGCAGATAAAAAAACCGGGCGGCGCGCTGGATGTCGGTCAGGGTTTCAGGACGGGTCATCTTCTGCCACTCGAACACCTGCCGAGAACTGAGCGCCCACTTGAACTGGCGCACGAACTCCTCAAGGTGGTTCTGCACGACGCGATATAGCGTCACCAGGTCGCCGTTGATGTCGTTGAGGACTTCAACCGGCGCGGCCTGGGGACGCATGAAGTAGAGCGCGGCGCCGCCGGCAAAGACTTCGACGTAGCATTCGTGGGGTGGGAAGAGCGGGATAAGACGATCGGCCAGGCGGCGTTTGCCGCCCATCCAAGGGATGATGGGTGTGGACATATAAAGGCAAGACCTTTGCTGTATGGATAAACAGTGCTAGGCTCGCTCCGCTTTGTGCACGAAGCAGGAGCCTTGGCTGGACTTGCAGGGACATTCTGCGGGGAAGGTGGCCGGGTTGGATGTTGACGCATCCTGCCCGGCCGCTCCTTTTACTTCGGTGTTGAGACTTCTTTTGCGTAGGCCTGACAGGCCCGCAGAGCGATCAATCCTTGGTCGCCGGTATCGGTGATTCCGATAATTCGTTGAGCATGCGCTGGGTCAAGTTGGGCTCTTGTGGTGCCATGAACCATGCTGCCGGCGGCGGTGGTGGCTGGCACTGAGCAGCTGCCGGTTGTGTCGGTGGCGGCGAGAATGACTGACAGCCGCAGATCATCAGTAGCCAGGCGATCACGCAGACGAGCCTGCTTGGTTTGCTCATCGATCAATTCCTTGTGGTGAATTTCATCTTTGTTCTGCAAGCGCTGCTCAAGGGCAAAGCGCTTGTCCTGCTCGTTACGTTGCAGGGCTGCAGAGGCCAGGGACAACTCTTTGAGGGTGTCCGAATGCAGTCGGGCCTGACGTTCCAATTGCTCGCCGCAACGCCAGCCTTGAACGGTCCAGGCTAATGCAGCAGAGCCGGCGGCCAAGACCACCAGCAGCAATGCAATGGAAGCGATGCGGAACTGCGCGGGTATCAGGTCGACGAGACGCATAACACGGCCCTCGCCCTGACCCACAGTTGCAGACGATCCTCCAGGCCGTTGAGCCCGCCGTTGATCCGGCGGGTGATGGTGTTGAATAGCTCTTGATCCGCGAGCGCGTTCAACCCGTTTACCGACCAAAACCATGCTGCAGACTCAGCCGCCCACTGCGGCTGCTCGAGCAGCTCCGGCGTTCGAAGCAATCGGTCATCGCCGAACAGCGCCAGGCTGCAGCGCAGATAGTTGTCGTGGCCGGTGATCTGGATCAGTCCACGGCCGCGATACCGCTGCCCGTCACCATCAGCAGCAGGCGTGTTCCCCAACTTTGCAGCCAGCGGGCCGGTGTCGTACTTGCTGAGGTATTGATCGCTCCCCAGTTCGCGTACGTACTGCAGTTGGCCGGACTCGTGGCCGATCTGGGCAAGGAAGGCTGCCTGACGCTTGGGTGTATCGATCTTGCGATTGGCCATGGCCGCGTTTAGCGCGGATACAAAAACGCCCGCTTGGCGGCGGGCGTTGGGCATGATGCGTTGGAGTTGTTGCTCAGTGATGGACATCGCTTTTTCCCAGGCAAAAAAAGACCGCTCGATGGCGGCGGGTGATGAAGCAGATACAACCAGTTACAGCTCCAGGACTTTGACCTCTTTGGACTTCTTGGTTTTCTTACCGGCCGCCTTGGCCTTACCCTTCTTCCCTGCGTTACATTCCACCGTAGTGCTCCAGCCGGATTGGGTGAACACCTGCTCCACCGAGTCGACCAGGAACTCGCCGTCCAAGCCTTCCTTGAAACCCTGCGCATTTATCTGCCGCTCAGCAAACAGATCGGTGCGCCCTACCATTTCGAGCCGAACCTCGGCGGTCGAGCGGTTGAATGCTGCGAGTCGGGCTTTGGCGGCCTGCTCAGCGGCGGATTTGTTCGGATGGATATGCCGATCGGTATGAACGGGCGGCAGCCCTGCAGGGGCATCGTCGTTGTCCAAGGTCAGGTTGACCAGCTCACCGGTTTTCTTGTCTTGGTACCTGGCTTTGACGGCTTTCTGCGTGGTGCGGTCGGTGAAGCGGAATTGCCAGCGGCTGACGTCACTGCGCCGGATAGTGATCGCCGGCAGATTCTTGCCACTGGCGGTCTGTCCGCTTTGGCGAGGCAGCACCAGCAGTTTGCTGTCGGCGACCTTGGCCGTGCAGTCGTGATCCTTGGCGAGCCGGGTGATGAAGTTGAAGTCTGACTCGTTCAACTGATCAGCCCGAGGCACCAGCGTAGCGACGGGGCATTCAGGCTTCCAGCCGTTGCGAGCGGCAATGTCGCTGACGATCCTAGACAACGGCACATTTTCCCAACTACCACTACGAGTGGTCTTGCCGCTGCCTCGCATGTCGCTGGCCTTGCCGCGAATGACCAGGGTATCAGGCGGGCCGGAAACCTCGATGTCATCGACCGTGTAGCGGCCCAGGCGGGTAAGTGCTTTGCTGTCGTACCCCAGGTAGATCTGTATCGCTGCCCCTTTTTTGGGGAGGGACACGGCGCCGTCGCGGTCATCAATGCGCAACTCGAACTCATCCGACTCCATGCCGGGCTTATCCAACGTACGCAACAGCAAAAGGCGGTCATTGATCAGGGCAGTGATGTCTGCCCCATCAGCCACAATTCGAAAGATGGGTTTCATGGATTCTCTCCGAGGTTCAATCCCACAACTGCACCTGCTCGCCCACAGGCTCAGGGAGATCTGGGAAGGTGATCAGCAACCCCGTGCGCAAAGGCTGTGGCTCATCCGCCAACAATCGATTGGCCGCCAGCACCGCCTCGACAGCGCCATTCAGGTGCCCGTAGTGCTGGTAGCACAGCATATCCAGCAGGTCACCGTCAGACGTTCTGCATATCATCGCCATAGCGTGTGAACTCCAAACTAAAAGTTTGCTTGCGCGGGATCCCGCCAGCCAGCAACGCACCCTGCTCCTCCTCAACGCTGCGCAAACACCAGGTTCCAAGAACAACGCCATAGCCGGTGGTGAGGTTCAACGGTAACTGAAGTCCACCTATGGTACGCAGGGTGTCGAGCTGCTTTAGGCCACCTTTAAATGTGGGAAAAATTGCCCCCTTGAGACTAAGTTTGTCATCGCCAATACCCACCGCCTGCTGCGCTGGGCGACGACCAAGGCGCTCTTGCGATGCCCAGCGGAATTCCGTCTGTCGGCGTAGTTCGTCGAAGGCCGCCGTGTCCAGGTTGAAGTAGAACGGCTGGGCATTGGCTTGCAGCGGTTGCAGGATCAGCAGGTGCGGGAACGGTTTGACCGCCTCCGCCAAGGGCGTGGCATTCGGCGCCAGGGCGCTGGTAGGCAGGATGTTCGCCAGGCTCGGACTGACCTTGCCGGCGATCTGGTTGATTGCCGTGCTGGCCCGAGCGGCCTGTTCCTTCAACGTGCCCAGGCGCTCATCAATCGCCGACATAGCGCGCGTTGTTTTGCTGTAGGTCGACAGCACCTCACCGACCTTGGACTGCGCCGTGCCGATCCCACGCATCACCCGCTGCAGTTTTTCACCGACACCCGGCGGCACACCGGGAATGCTGGACAGCTCATCAGCCGCCCCGGTGATTTCGCCAATGGCGCCGTTCACCGGACCGAGCATGCCGTCGATGCTGTGCCGGCCAGCCTCCCCGGCCTGGACCAGGGATTTGAAACCGGATTGCAGTTGTTCCATGTAAGCCATGGCTATTCCTTAAACGTGAGGGGCATCAAACAGATTGCGCCGCGCCTGCTCCCGGCTGAACTCCTCGAACAGCTGACGCATGTACGGCATCATTTCCTGCGCCAGTTGCCGTGGATCCTTGACGTCACCCTGCACGGTCACCGGCATGGTTGGGGCGAACGTCCAGGCCTGCTCGACGCGAGCCGGGTCGGGTTTTGCTGCTGCGCCGGCACTGAGCAATGCGGGCACTGCCGCTGCTGGTGGAGCCGTCACCAGCGAGCGAGCGACATCTCCAATCAAAGGGCCGGTGGCCGGTGTCGGCGCCAATTGAGCGAGCCGTGACATGCTCGGCCCACTGGGTTTCTGCAGAAGCAAGGGCGAGGGCTGAGCCAGACGTTCTATCGGGGCATCCGGCCCGCCGAATGCAGCCTTGCCCACTGCACTCCCCAGCTCCCCGCCGCCCCAACTACCCAGAAACCCGCCGATCAGTCCGCCGACAACGGTGCCAATCACGGGAACCACCGAGCCAATCGCCGCACCCGCCGCTGCACCGGCCAGCGTACCGGCCAAGGTTCCAGCTGCGTTGCCGTAGCCCTCGGCTTTCTCGTCGCGGGTCTCGGCGTTCTGATAGGTATCTGCTGCAATCAATCCCGCCTCGATCAGCGCCATGGGTGCGCCGACCTTGGCGAATCCGAGGCCTTTGCCCATCATGGCCTTGGGCGCAAACCGGCTAGCAGCGGCTCCGACGGGAGCCCTCGATGCGACATTAGCAATCGCTGGCCGGCCTCCTCGCCCCCTACGGCCTTTCCCCCTACGGCCTTTCTTGCCCTGGGTATCAAGCCCGCCACCATCAAGCCCCCCCACCTGCATATTGGTCACGATGACTTTTTGCGGAATATTGGGATTACCCATCATCGAGCCACGTGCTACGTTCAACGCGCCTTTACCCATTTTGTACGCGCTCGCCACCGCTCCCAAGGTAACGAGCCCAGCGGCTAAAAGGGCTGCGCCGGCAACAACCGGTTTGTACTTTCCACCAAGGTCAGCCAGTGCATAACCCACTTTTCCGAGCCCATCAGCGACCATATCTGTCAGCGGTCGAATTGCATCACCGATGCTGATCATCGACGCTTCCATGCCATTGGTCGCTGTCTGCCACCTGCGATTGGACGCCTCCCGCGCTTTCGCCGCGTCGGCCTCAATCTTGGCCTTGCCATCCGTGTCCTTGATGGTCGACATATCCGCCTTGATCTTGTCGCCATATTTGATCTGCGCGAGCAGACCCGCACTGGCGCTTTGATCGCTGACGATGTTCGCCAACCCGGCAGCTTCGGTCAGGGCGATCATGGCCTGCTCCTCTTCGGCACTGCCATCCACCGACGCCTTGATCTTGGCCTTGAGCGCCTCGATTTTCTTGGCCTTGGCCGGGTCCTGCTTTCTGATCAACTGCTCGCTGAGCATGATGAACGCGTCGACTGGGTTCGCCGCCTTACCGCTTTTGGTCGCGGCTAGAATCGAGCCGGCCAGGTCGTAACCTTCCTTGGCGAACCGTTCCTGGCTGGTGCTGCTGATCACGGCGTTGAGCAGGTTGTTCATGTTGGTGGCCGCCGCCGCCGCATCCTGGGTTTGCGAGAACTGCGACTGCAGGCTGGCACCGAGGAAGCGCACCGCCTCGGGGCCCTCCATGCCCAGGCGCTTGATGTTACCGAGCATGGCCGGCAGATACCGCGCCATCTCTTTGGGACCGAACGCGCCGATGTCACCGGCCGCTGCTACCTGGCCCAGCATCGCCGCCATGTCGCCCTGCTTGACTCCCGCCTCCTTGAAGGAGTTGATCAAGGTCGCGATGGTTTCAGGCTCCATGCCCTGGCCGTCGATCAGGTCGGCGATCTGCCCTGCATAGGCGGTGGCCACATCCCAATCCACGCCCTTTTCGATCAAGGCGCCGACCGACTTCGCCAGCAGTTGCTGGCTCATGCCCTTCTCCGCCGCGACCTTGCTGATGCTCGCCGCCAGTTCGGCCTCATCGCCGAGGCCGGCGGTATGGGCCCACAACGACATCTGGCGGATCTGCGCCTGGTAATCGCCGGAGACCTTAGTCGGAATCGCCAGCGACGCCGTCAGTGCCGCCGCTTTGCCGAGGGAGTTCTTCATCCCCTCTTTGCCCTGCTGGATCTGCGTGTGGCCCAGCGCCTTGAGTTCGGCGCCACGCGCTACTTGGCCGAGGGCCTGGTATTCCTTGCGCAGTTTGCCGACTTCAATACCCTGCTCTTTAAGGGTTTTGAGGTTGTTTTCCAGTTTTCGTAACAGACCGTCAGCCGACGCCGCACCAGTGTCGTGGGCCTTTTTCCATTCGTCTCGCAAGCGGATCGTGTCGCCGATGGTGCTTTGCAGCACGCGGGCCTTGGTGCCGGTTTCGCCAAGTTTCTTGATACGGCCTTCAACGTCCTTGAAGGCGGCGCCGACGGTGGAGCTGACGGCGCCGCCGATGACCAGGCCGAGCGCCAGGTTATTTGCCATGGGATTACTCCGGGCAGGGATGCGGGGCTCAGTCCGTGAGCCACCAGATCATCGTGGAAAAGGGCATGGTCTCGATTTCGCAGGCCGCGAAGGAGAACTCCGCAGCCAGGCGTTTCGCGACCTGCTTCTGAAGGGAGGCGTTAAACCCCGTCATCCTGCACCAGGCGAAAGTAAGCGGCTTGTAGCCGCTGGTAGTCCGTCAGCTTGAGCCCCTCCAGATCCTTGATGTCGGTTTCAGTAAGGTTGGCCAGGAGGATGGTCTCGCGCTGCTCGTCATCGCCATTGGAGGCGGAAGCTGCAGCGCGCACGTCGCGAACCGTGGGTGCGCGCAAAGTCAGGCGGTCTACCTTCACCTCTTTGATCTCGCAGGGTTTGGACAACGTCACCAGCGCCCGCTCAAGATCAAGGGCTAACCAGCCAGGTGTTTCGTCCTTCTTCTCAGGAATACCACTGTCCTGAAGTATGCGGGAATAGGCCGACTGCACCCGTCCGTAGTCAACCAACGTGAGCCCATCAATGTCCTTGGTGCCCGCGTTAGTCAGCGAGGCGAATAAGGTCACTTCACGCAACACCGCGTCATCGCCGCCTATCGCGTCCGAGGCGCGCACTTCCCGCAGAGTCGGTGCGCGTAGGATCAACTGCTCGAGCCTCTCGCCGTTGATATCGGTTGGACGAGTGAGGACGACCGTTGCACTATCCGAGGTGACCGTGAGCCAGGATGGAAGTTGTTTCAGCTTTTTCATGAGATACCTTTCCGTTACAGACCCAGGTCACGACGGACGCTGGCAAGTTGATCGACACCGTTGATGACCCGGACGCAGTTGACCGGATCGATCTCGTACATCAGTCGACCGGCGACTTCTAGCTTGTAATAGCTGACCGCCACGGCGTACTTGAACTCGCCGGCTTCGCCGGCTTTCCAGTCGCCTGGATCGATCTCTTTGAGCATGCCGCGAAGGGTGGCAACCACCGCAGTGGTCGCGCCTCTCTGACCTTTAAAGGAGCCACGGAACACCGCGTTGAAGGCGGTCTGATCAGCCAAGCCGTAAAACTTCATGGCCTCAGGGCGTACGCCCTTGCCGGCGAAACTGGCCTCCAGTTTCTCCATGCCCTGATCCATCTCAACCGGCGCATCCATGCCCCCGGCGCGATGCTCCTCGGTTTTCAGGGTCATCTTGGGAAGGGTCACGCTGGTGATATCCCCGGCAAAGCTGACGCCATCGATATGGGCGTTCATGTTGTAGAGCGTTTGCGGAACCATCGGCGGCTCTCCTTTATGCGTTGATGTCGAGAACTTCGGTCAGCCACTGGTTGGTGACCTCGACGCGGAAGTTGGGGTTTTCTGCCGGCGGTACATCGGTGAATCGGATGTTCCAGTACACCTTGCCCTGCTCCAACTGGCTGGCCGTGTTCAGCACAGGGTCGGCGAACACCTCGAAGTTGATCACCGCCCCTTGGTTTTTGAGGTCACGCATGAACGTCGCGAGGCCTTCGGTCACGTCACTGACGTAGGTCTTGGTGATCGAACGGTCGACCGCCCATTTGTGGCCGTAGAGGATCGCGTCCATCACGATGTCCATGGTCCGAACACGGGTAACGAACGCCCACTTCGGATCGCTGGAGCAGGTGCGATTGCCCCACAGGCGGTAGCCGTCATCACGGATGATGGTGGTGATCTGCGCGTTGTTGAGGAGGTTCGCCCGGCAGGTTTCGTCGCCATCCAGGAACTCGATTGGGCGGCCCGTACCAGTGATGCCGACGAACTCCTTATTCGACGGCGAGGCCCAGAAGCCGTACTCCGAATCTGTCCAGGCGAAGAGCCCGGCGACCCAGGCGGAACTGGGTGCGTCGATGGTGGCACTGAGCGCGGTGTCCCAGTACTGCACGCCAGGGTCGACCAGGAAAACGCGCTTGCTACCAAAGTTTTCGCGGTACTCCATGGCCGCTTCGTCGGTGGTGTTGGGGCCGTCGATGATCGCCAGGGCACGCAACTTGTCACTCAGGGCCACAAGCGCCGTGGCGGCGGCCAGCGTCGCAGTGTGTTTGGGCGCGGCCAGCAAACGAGGCTGCGCGTTAAAGCGGCTTTTGCCGTCGAGCAGCGCCTGCATCCCGGTTCGCGTGCCATTTGCCAGGACGCCGCCAATGATGGCCGATGTCTGTGCGGCGGCGTCGGCCAGCTTTTCCACACCGCAGGCGACGATCACGGCCTTGGAGCGAACATAGATGGCCTTGACCGCCTTGGTGATCGCCGCATCTGGCCCCCAGGCGGCGATGGCTTCGCTCTCGCGGGTGATCAGCATTAGTTGATTGGGCAATGCGCTGGCATTGGGACCAGGCGTGAAGGTATCGCAAAGGCCGATGATGGACGACGACGGCACCGAGACAGGGCGCGTGCCGCTGTCGACGTTGGTTACCGTGACGCCGTGAAAAAATCCACCTGCATTACTCATGGTTGAACTCCAGAAACGAGAAAGCCCCGCATAAGCGAGGCCTGGGTTTGGTTGTGATGCATATAGCGGAAAAGAAAACGCCCCGTCAGTGCGGGGCGTTATTGGAGTTGCTCAGCCAGCCAGGCGGGCTGCTCAGGCCTGTTCTCGACTGCCGGGAAATGCTCCGACTCGGGCCAGTCGCGCAGATCCTGGCGGTAGCCCTGCAACTGCTTGTATTGCGCAGCAGTAAGTGTGGTCGGACGCTCGGACTCCAGTTCGTCGCGGTGACGTGCGACCAGTGGATCAGTCAGCAACAGCATTTTATCTCGCAAGGCGCGTTCACTGTATGCCACTTGTTCCGGTGTAGGCCCTGGAGCAGGAACAGCTATTGGTCGCCCCTTATCGTCACTGGTAATCACCGAAGGGCTCGTCGCAAGAATCGCACGCAGCCTCTGATACTCATCCTCTGAAACATCCACCAACTCGTCTTCCGGTGGTAGTAAGCATTTTGGGTTTTTCACTTCAATTATTGGGGCGTTGGCTGACTCGTCTGGAACGTCGATAAGCGGTGGCTTTGCCTTAAGATCGGGCACATATATAGTCTCTGGTACATCCTCGGCGTCTTCAGACCATGCGGGGTTTGCAACCTCGATGTCTGGCGGGGTCCACTTTGGATCCTGCGCTTTAACGGTAGGCCGAACCCATGCAGGATCGCTAACAGATATCAAGCGAGTGCCGTGGAATACATCGTTGAAAAATAAGTTTTGCTTAGCGCTGTAATAAATATTCATCACTTATCTCCCGAGTGCCGTGACAATCGCTGTAAGCGAGGAAGGCTGAACGACCTGTGCGGCCTCGTCGATTTGTAAGCGGCAGCCGTTGACCGTGCCCATCGAATAGTAACCATTCGAGACATGGCGCACCGTGGCATCCGCGGTACGGAAAACAATAGAAGTCACATGTACAAACGCGTTTGGGAATGCAAACGGCCAAGTTATATCGATCGTACGCCCACCAGACGGGATGTCGCCGATAGCCACTTCCATCCGCTGAATAATTTCACCTGTGTCAGCGTTCTTGCTGAACCCGCTGGCTGAAAAATTGGCAGTATCCTTTGGCCGGTCAACCTGCAACATGACCACAGTGCCGTCAGTATGCCGCATGAATGGGGCACTGACGGAGCTACTGGCAAACCCAGCCTCCGAACACGCAGTGGCGCTTATTTTGGATGAAGGGTTAAAGTTTCCATCGTGCCAAACCTTCCGCCAGCCGCTTGAGTTCGGGCCTAAATTGCGGAATAAAAGATTGCCGATATTGTCGTTAAGACTTATGCCTATATCGGCGCCGAAACTGGTGTTGGCGAAAATAAAATGCATCCCAACAGTGTTCGGATAGCTAGGTGGTGTGTCCGTGGTGCCGGGGCTAACCGCCGAAAATAGTTGGCTTGAAGGCACAGCGGCAAGCGACCCAGTTATCAGTGGCGCAACACCTGAAATGCCGCTGCTAGTGATCGATACCTTTGCGTTAAGAAGCGCGTTGGTTTCTGTTTTCGTGTAAGCATCGGAAATCCCGTAACCACCGAGCGTTGTTGCCTTATTGGCCTTTCCAGTAAGGAAATCATCTACAGCAGTCTTAGTGTATGCATCGCCAATGCCATACCCTGCCAGTGTGATGGCGTTGTTAGCCTTGCCTGACAGTAGAGAATCAACGTCTGTGCGCTTATACGCATCGCTGATTTGATAGCCGGCGAGCGTAGTTGGGTTTGTCCCAGCGATAACCCGGCCGTTCTTGTCTACGGTCAAGCTGCGATATGTCCCCGCACCTATGCCCGTACGCCCTGCGACCATCTCGAACACCAGCGGCGTAGTGCCCAGGACAATCGGAGCATCCGTCACCAGTTGCCAGACGCTGTCACCGTTGGCGGTACCTTTCTCAACGTGCACAAACAAGCCCGGTGTCATCTCGACACTCGTGTCAGCATCTTGGGCACGCTTCCAGGCACCGCTGGCCGATACGATGTAAATCCCGTTGTCCTTCGCCAGTGTCCGATTTTTCACCAAAACACGATCGGCATCTGACAACAACACATCATCGACAGTCTGAATGCCACTCAAGACGATGTTGGTCGTGGTGGCCACCAACACCGAATGCTTGAAGTCCTGCTTGTTGATCGCCTCGGCGATCGCTAGATCAACCCACTCGCGAGTCGCCAGGACGATGGCGGGGTCGATCTTCAACACGATGTTGTTGATGCTTGAAACAATGAAGTTCATCCGCACAATCTGTGTGCGGCCTGAACCCTGGTCCAGCGCCGGCTTGAAGCTCGGCGCACAATTGGAAACCGCGACCAAGTCGCCGTCCGAATCGTACAAGCCAATCTCACGAATCCACCAGCCGCCGACGTCTGCAGGGATCACTTGCTCGGCAATGATCACCGCCGCGTTAACCGGATCGACGCGCAGTTGATTCAGTGGCGCCCGCCGCTGCTCGTTGATCAGCTTGGTCTGGGTTGCACTGGGGATTGGGTCAGTGCCGTTGGCATCCCCTACCCCCAGCGCAGTGAGGTTCCAGGGAATGCCCAGGGCGTTGGCATTCGCCAGCTTCGCGGCCCCCACGTTGGTGAGGATCGCCATAAATTGCGAGTTGCGATCAATCATGGGTAAACGTCCAGAGTGTCTATGCTGTGTTCGCGCCCGACCACGCCGATGTAGCCCGTGACGTCGATGTCACGTTGCACGGGTGGGTAAACGTCGATTACGTCGCCTTCGTAGAGGGCGACACCGATGTTTATGGCGCCTTGGGTTTCGAGGCTAATCGCGAGTCCGGTCAACGGCCGACTGACGGGTTTGGCGTCGTCGATCAGACGCTCCAGCTCCAGGTACATCTCTTCGGTTATGCCGGTATCCAACACGCCGACCTTCAAGGCGAAAGTGCCGGGAATGCCCTTGGGCGTGGTCTGCCACCACTCCAGCACTTCGATTAGGTAGCCGAGCGGCTCGACCACCCTGCGCAACGCGCCGATGGTGCCCTTGTGGGCATGCACGTAAAACGCGGAGCGGATGGCGGAACGCTTAACGGCTTCCGACCATTTGTTGTCCCAGCGGTCGACCGACCAGGTCCAGGCCAGCCAAGGCAGCAGATGCGCCGGACAGGTGTCAGGGTTGTACAGCGTACGGAGCGGGATCTCGGTTTTCTCGGCCAAGGCGGCCTCAATGGCACGCTCCAGTTGTGTGCTGTTCAAGGGGAGCAGACTGGTCATGTGGAACCCCCTAGGACAACGCTGAAACCTGTGCAATAGGCTGCTTGGAACTTGGTCGGTTTCAGGTCGACCCAGTTTTTTAGCTCGACGCGGCCGACGCCACCGACATGCAGCTGCGCGTCGATAGCAGATCGGGCGACTTCCAGAGCCAGGCGTTTACGCGGATTGATCCAGGCCGCGAGGCGCTTGATCGCCTCAGCCAAGAAGGCATCGTTTTCAGGACCGGCACCGGTCATATGCAACACCGCATCAATCCGGTACTCCAGGATCTGAGCGCTTTGCACCGTAAGGCGGTCGCCCACCGGACGAATGTCATCATCACTAAGCTTCGCGTATACCTGGTCGAGCAAAGCCTGGTCGGCTTTGCCGTTGCCGGCGAGGCTCAGCACAGTCACCACCACTACGGCCGGTGATGGGCTTTCTGCCGTGGCATCAGCCACCAGCGCCGAGGCGTTGCGCGCATGGAAGATGTAACTGTTACGCGGGCCGGCGGTGGTCAACCCTTCATACACCAGTTGGATACGCTCACGCAGGGCATCGTCCGATTCCCTGACCTCCTCCACTGGCGGCACCGCCTGCAGGTTGGCCGGTTGAATCACTAGGCGCTGGAGTTTGACGTTGGCTGCAAGCTGGTCGAGATCTGCCTTCTCGGCGTACGCCAACATCAGCGCCTTGGCCGCATCGTTAACCCGTGCCCGGTTCTGCATCTTGCCGTACGCCCCCAGCTCCACCAGCTTGACTACCGGGTCGCTCTCCAGCGCTGCCGACCAGTTGACGCCCATGTGCCCACGAAAGGCAGCTAGCCCTTCTTCGTACAACGCTTCGTAATCCAAGGCCTCCAGCACCTGCGGCGCCGGCAGTGCCGATAAATCCACTGTGCTCATGCCGACACCTCCAGCAGCAGGCGTTCGCCCTGGTATTCACCGGTTAATTTGAAGTCGATGCGGCCGCCGACAATGGCGACAACCTGCACCTGTTCGAGCTTTAGCCGCGGCTCCCAGCGCTCCAGCGAGCGAGCCGCCTCGGCCTGTACCGCACTCTTCCAACCAGCGTTAACCGGCAAGTCGACAAAGCGCCGGATCTGGCTGCCGTATTCAGGTCGCATCCGCCGACTGCCGACCGGCGTGGAGAGAATGTCCCCGATGGACTGCCGGAGATGGTCGAGCCCGGACAGCGGTTGACCGGTGCGGCGATCCATTCCGATCATCAGGGTTACTCCTGCACCATTTCCGGGTGGGTCATAAGGAAAGCGAGTTGCTCGTCGGTAGTGGCCGTCACGCGGGCCTTGCTCACGGCCATAGTGCTGCCATCGGGCAGCACCAATGTACGGGAGGTAAAGAGCGTGTCGCGAAACACGCGGCCTGGCCCAATCTCGTCCTGGCTGTCGGGTTTGTTCCTGCTCATCAATGGATGCTCCTAAAACGAAAAACCCGCACTAGGCGGGTCGGGATCAGTGTTTATGGTTCGGCGTGTTGCCGCCGACGTCGATGACCTTGCCACCACTGTTGATGTCGCCGGTCGTATTCAACTTGCCGTTAATCTGGGTTGTACCGTCGATGGTGACGGTGCCCACCAGATTGATCGAGCCCGACACCAGTCGCGTGCTGTCCGGTGTCATCTCCAGCACCGAGCCACCGACCTTGACCATGACGGTGCCGGCCGGCAGGTCGATGGTGTAGCTGTGGGCCTCCCAGTCGTAGATCAGGGAGCCGCCATCATCGAACCGCCAAACCTCGACATGGTCACGGTTGTCCGGTTGCGCGCCGGCATTGCCGTACAGACCGGGGAGGAACGTGCCCATCGCCGGCTCGCCGCTAGGGCTGATCAACGTGCCCTGCTCGCCCAGGCTCGGCACTCGCCAGTGGCGCGTCTTGCCAGCCGCCTGGCTGTGCCAGCGAACCCAGGCGCTGGTCCAATCGCCCGACTGCACACGCACCATAGCGGCAGGCAAATCTACCGCCACAACAACGCAGGGCATCACAGTGGAAGCGATCATCCGATCATGCTGAGCCGTGGCGTAACTCATTGCAGTTCCTCCGGCTTGATCTGTCCGACACCCGGTCCAAGGTCGATGACCAGAGAACCCGGCGGTTCATCCGGCCACGGCCACTCCTCGACGCCCAGGTAAACGGTCTGATCCCACTCCACCAGCCAGACGAAGTAGCCGTCCAGTTCGGGCTTGGTCCAGTCCTGGGTGGAGCGTACGAACTGCGCGCAGTCGACCTCCAAGCCCCAGCTTTGCCCCCGCAAAAGTACCGCTAATTGAGACGCCAGCTGCACAGCTTGCCGTTGCGGGTCCGTGCTGATCGAGTCGACGATGATTCGCGCCTCGAACTTGCAGGTCAGCGAGGTTTCACCGGTACCGGTGTCCTGCGCCGGTTCCATCTCGGCCATTTCTAACAGCACCACGGGCGTTGGGAGGGTGGTCTCCGCCGACAGATCCGGCCAGAACGACACCTCCTGAATCCCCGGTAGATGCTCCTGCAGGTGCTGCTCGACGGCTTCATACAACTGGGCGAGGCTGAAAGACTGATCAGACACGGGCGATCCCCTTTAGGTACTTCTGCAGTTCAAAGTTGAGTTCTTGCTTGAGGATCTCCAGCAGTATTTCATCGGCGCGTTTGACCCAGCTATCGAAGTGCGGTCGCACCTGGTCAAGCGACACCTTGGCTTTCGCCAGCGGAAAGCGGTTGTCGCTTTCCGCGATGAAGCCAGAGCTGCGCCGTCCCTGCGTACTGCCGGGGTAGTCCGTGGCGTTGAAATGCTTGCTCGACGTGCGGATCCAGATATCAGGGCTGCCCCCATACACCTGCTTAAAGAACGCGCCCTGGTAACGTCGCCCTGCCACCGACACACCGGCACGGGTTTGCCGAGCCTTCCCGATCCGACTGGCCTCGATAGCGTTGACCCCGAACCACAACTTGCCGCGCATCGCCCCGCCGCTGATAGGGTACGCCCGAAGGCGTTGCCGGACGGCGCCGATGGCGATCCGCTCCTGCTTACCAACTGCGCGGGCGATGTGAGTGCGCAGCCTGCCCAGCGTCTTATTGATTGCTCGACGCTGGGCCGCTGCAGCAGCCTTGGGCACTAACTGCCCGAACTCGCGTAACGCCTGGGAATGCATCGCTGACGGCTGGATATTGAGCATCCCGCTGTCCCGCGTCTTATGTACGTAACTGCCGACGCTCATGCACGTTTCCTCAAGATCAAGGCCACCAGTCCATTACCGTTGGGTTCCAGCTGCAGCAGGTCGTATTCGCCACCACCATCTAATGCCGGCACGTCGACCGTGACCCGAAGGCCTTTGCTGAGACCTTCCGAATCCTTCACGCGGATCTCAAAGCGAGGCTCGCGTATAGCGGAGTGAACCTTGCCGAACGCAGGTTGCTTCCACGGTGCCGAGAACATCCCCAGCACCGGTTCGGCGCGGCCTTCGATCTGGGCACTGTCGCCCAAGGTCTCGAAGACCACATCGTCGATATCGTCGATCAGATCGCGGAAGGCCACGATCACATTTCCAGCAGGATCTGCGCCAAGGGCCGCGTGCACATGTGCAGCGGGTTGGACTGAGCTTCACCAGCCATGCCTTTGTTGAATGGCAGCGGCTCGATCTTGCTGTAATACGGAACACCTTCGGTATTGACCGTTTCCATGTAATCGGCAGGTGCGAATACCGAGATGTACAAGTCCGGTACGCCTTCAGGGATCAGCAGCGCCTTGTCATCGTGCACAAACGTCATTCCGGCGATTTTGCCGCGATATCGCTCCCAGGTGATGCCACCGTAGTCGAAACTTTCGCGAGCATCACCTCGCAAAGCAGCTGCTTGTTGGGTATTGAGGTAAGTTTTTTTCACCTCCTCAATTTCCAAAAGCGCATTCCAAAAATTCTTACCGCAGAAAGCACGAGAGCCGCTGCGGGTCACGCTGCCCAATGCGTCCTCTTGCATATCCAATGCCTCACCACACTGCACGCGAAACGACTTCGTCTCACCGACCAAGCCCATCGACAACGACTTTCGCTTAACGCCAAAACGGTCATACAAATCGAGCAGCACCGTCTTGCCATCCGCATCGTAGATTTTGCCGTTAAGCGCACCAAGGCGCTGAAACTCGTGAGTAACGTCCAACTGTCGACGAGCCTTGGCCAGTCGCTTGTTGACCACGTCCTGCACCGACTGAAGCTCGGAACGCGTGCCGAAGGCACGAATGCCCTGGATCTCATCAGCCTTGATAGTGAAGCGTTGTGGCAGGTGTACGGTATTGAAAGGAATCAGAGTGCGCTTGGTACCACCGACCACCAGACCGGACGTACCCCGTTCACCCGCCGGCACCAATGCCAAGGTGTCACCGTCCTTCTCGATCTGTACCGTAAGGGTGGTAATACCCTCCTCTTGGAACAAACCCAGGCTGCCGATACGTCCAGGCACGTACTCCTGTTCGTTGATTGCGGCGGTCAGCGAAGACACTGAGAACGCATCGTCATTGAAGATTTGAATGTCAGCCATGAAACATGTCTCCAGAAAACAAAAAACCCGCACAATGCGGGTTGAAGGGGTTGAACGATTCGCCTAGCGGACGATCACGTTTCGAGCGTTCAGCGCTTTTTCAGCGGCGGGGTCCAGGCCGGTCAAGTGTGCTTCGCTGACCTCCGCCAGACGCACCACCGCACGTCCTCGGCGCACCACGTCCGACATGCTTAATGGTCCGAAGAGGATCGCCTGGGCGTTCTCGCTACCGTCTTCAGCTGTGGGGTTATATGGCGCGAACTCACCAGTAGCAGTGACCAAACCGAGGATCTGTCCAGGTTCCAACGCAGGGCCGGCAGCGACGTTGATAGCTTCGCGGGAAATCGTGCCAGCGCCTTCGGACAGCAGGAACTCACCTGCGTGCATCGATTCAATTTTCATGCTCTTGCTCCTTTCGAGTTACCGTTCTGCGCCGCCTGACGGGTTGCCCAGATTGAGTGAGTGTCGACCTGTTTGGCCTTGATCGTTGGGGCTGGATCATCGTCCAGCGGCAGGCTGTTGTTGATTTCAAACCCGCCACCACTGCCGACCAGCTTGTCGAAGAGCCGCGCACGAACTGCAGCTTCATCCAAGCCCGCCGTGATGAATTCGCAGGTCAGCTCTGGCAGTCGTGCCGCGACACAGAGGCCGTGCAAGGCTTTTGCATTGCTCAGAGCTGCCTGGATCACCGCTTCGCTTTCCAGCTTCGTAGCAGCGAGTATCGGGTCCACCAGGTTGCTGATACCGGCCGCTGCACATCCCTGCGTAACCATCAGCGCCAACTTGGCAGCATTCAGCACAGGGGCAGGATCTGGCTCAGGCGGTTCTACTTCAGGCTCCTCATCTAGTTGGGCGAGCAGCTCGGGCGGGGCATTCTGGAAGCGCTGCAACACACTGCCCTGTCCGAGACAGGCGCTGACCTTTAGGCCGTCACCCACCTCATCAGCCAGACCCAACGCTACCGCTTCATTGGCAGTGAGCCAGGTCTCGGCGTTGACCATGCGCCGCAGCTCCGCCTCATCGATATCCGGCGCTTTGGCTTTGTAAGCCGCGATGATCGCTTCCAGGGTCTGGTCCAGCACATCGGCGACGCGGCGGAAGTCTTCGGCATCGCCACCGGTAAAGGTGTAGGGGTTGTGAATCATCAACATGGCGTTGGCCGCGATCACTACCCGGTGAGCGCCGCACACCGCGACACTTGCGGCGCTGGCTGCCAGCGCATCAATGCGCCCGGTACAGCGCTCGCCCAATCGCGACAGCGCGTTGTGGATCGCCAGGCCATCGAACAGGTCACCGCCGATACTGTTGAACGCGACGATCACTGGTGACGCACCATCATCCATAGCGCGCAGATCCTGCACGAACTGATTGGCGGTGACTCCCCAAGCGCCAATCTCGCCATAGACGAATATCTCGATGTTGCGCTGCTCGGCTTCGCCGATGGCCTGGAAGGTGTACCAGCTTTTATCGGCGACTTTTACCTGCTTGCCCGCCTTGTCATAAACGCGGGGTTTGGCTTTTTTACTCATGGTTGTTCCTTGTCATCAAACGTCTCGATGGCTTCAAGCGTCGTGTAGTTGAGGCCAAGGCCCGTGGCCCTGACGAGATCAGCAGCGTTTTCCGTATCGACCGTTTCCGCGTCGTAGCCGGTACGCAGCACCATCTCGCTGCGTGAGGCAAAGCCCGCCTGTACTTCCATCCGCCGCGCCTGCACGTCCTGCACCGGTTGGATGTAGGCCCACCCTTGCGGTACCCAACGCGTGCGCAGGTATTCACGCCGACGTTGCGCGTAGTCCGGCAGCACCAGGGCGCCAGACAGCACCGCCATGTCCATCCAGGCAGCTCGGACCGGGCGACACAGCTGATGCACATACACGCCGAATTGCAGCTGCTCCAGGCGGCGCCGGAATTCGTTGAGCACCACTCGCAGCGCCCGGTCGTTGACCTCCCGCATGTCGCCGGTGAGGATCTCGTACGGCGTGCCCGACCCTGCCGCCGCAGCCATCAGCTGCTGACGCATAAAGTCCGGGTAGTTGTTGCCGGCGTCCGGTGGTTTGGAGAACTCCACCTCTTCACCTGGCCCCAGCTCCTGCATGGTGCCGGGCTCAAGGGCGACCATCGGCGTGAAGCCGTCGCGGTCGGTCGTCAGGAGTTGCCCTGTGACAGGGTCACGCGGTTGTTGCCCCATCTCCGGTGATGGCCGTTTGATGAAACCGGCAAACAGGTTCGCCACTTCCTGGCGGAACAGCACCGCGTCATCGTAGTTATCCAGGCTGCGCAGGCGCTTCAACACCGGGGCCAAACGCGGCACGCCGCGTAACTGTCCAGGCTCCATGGGCTCGAAAATGTGCAGCACCTGTGCCGCCGGTACACGCACTAACTGGTTGTATCCGGCATTCAACGACGACGAATCGCGTGGATGCGACAAATACATCCAATACGCCACACGCTTGCCGGCCGGGTTGAACTCGATCCCGGCGCGGATCACGTTGCCGTTTTTGGCGGTCTCGAACTTGTCATGGGGGACAAACTCCGGGGCCAGCGCCTGCAGCTGCAGCGGCACCGCCAACCCTTCGCTCGGGCTGCGCGGCCGCAACCGCACAAAGCACTCGCCGGCCGTTTCGACGGTGCGCGCCACCAGGGCCTGCATGCCGTAGAAGTCGGTCAGTTCGTCGGCGTCCGCCTCATCCACCCAGTCATCCCACAGCTGCTGCTTGAGCTTGCGCATCGCAGCATCGTCTGTGGTCGGCCTGGGGGTGATGCCGGTGCCGATCAGGTTACTGACGCGCTTGTCGATGACGTTGAACGCGTATGGGTCATTGCGCACCGCCGCCCGTGAACGAGCCCGCAGATTGCGCAGGGCTGGAGTATTGATGCTGTTGATGCCACTGTCGCTGGCTTCCCAACTGGCCGAGCGCCGGCCCTCCCCGGCGCCTTCGTAACTGGCCTTGATGTTCGACGGCAGCAAGAATCCATTACGGGTGAGCGTCGGATAATGTCGGGCCATTAGAGTCCCTTGCCTCCGTGGGTAAGCCGAATCACGCGAGAGCGTGGTCCGGCAGCGTTGATCAGTGACGTTCGGATCTCGTCACGGGCCTTGAGCAGTTCGTCGATGGAGCGGTACTCCACCGTGCGGTCGCTGTAGCGCACGGTCTTTTCACCGCGTGCGATGGCGCGCTCGATGGCTTCGAGGTGCTTTGGTGTAAACGACATATCAGCGTCTCTTCAGGTAACCGCTGGTGGAGCTGCGGCGTTGTGGGGGTGCAGCGGGTCGCGGCTGGGCGACGGGTTGCAGTGCAGGCTTCGGTGTCTCGGGAGCCTGCTCGGCGACCGTGACACGTTCGGCTTCGACCACCTTTTCATCGAACAAACCGGCCTGGGCCAGCGAGTTCCGCACCCGCTCCCAGTCGTGCTCCTGGTAACGGTTGATGCCGAGGTAATGCGCCATCGCCAGGTTGTACACCATCAGATCGAGCGCTTCGTTGCGCTCGGCCTTGCCTTTGATCCACTCGATACGCTTGTGGCCCCGCACGTACTTGGCAACCTTGCGCTCGGCCACGCACTGGGCGAAGAACTCGTCCGGCAAGTCGTTGGCGAAGTGCAGCGCGCCTGGCCCGGATTCGTACGGGTAGCGGTTGTAGATCCAGTCCTTTGCCGTGTCGGTGCCGACAAACCACAGCTCTGCGCCACCGCGTTCGGTCTGCCCTTTCCAGGTCACATCAACCATCGAAGGCCGCTGAGCGATCACCGGCTTGCCGGGCTTGCTCGCGCCCTTAATGGCGAAGATGTTGCGCCAGCGCCGTACGCGGCAGAACTGATACACCTCATCCGTGTGATGGCCACCGGAGTCGACAGCAACCGCAAGAATGCCCAGGCCAACGCCGCAAGGGTGTCGATAGCGCTCCTTGAGCAGCTCGTCGAGGACAGCCCAGGTACGCTCATCTGATGGGTCACCGGCGATTACTCGGTGATCGATGACCCAGCGCTCCATGCCGACACCCCAGCCCATTGCCATGAATTCCAGGCGATCGGCCTGCACGTCGACAGAGCCAGTGATCATCATCACAGCAGCAGGTACCGCACCGAGGGAGAAACACTCCCTACGAGCCCGCTCAATCAGGACCGATGCCTTCGTCTGCTCTTGTGCACTGTCCCAGACCTTTGCCAGACGAGTGTTGTAGAACACCTGCATGGGTTCAAGGTCACCCTTAGCCTGAGCCTTTTTGGCCTTTTCGAACTGCTTAGCCAGCGACCGCCAATCCATCCACCCCGGCGGCGAATACAGCGCATTGAGGTGGAACCCCACGGTCTCACCATCGCCTTGGGTGTGGGAGCGCCATTCACCCTTGGCTAACATCTGTCCCTTGAAGTGCTCTTCGATCAACACATCGCAGTCCAAACCGGACGCAGCGCATTTGTAATGCACCGAGCTAAAGTCGGCTGAGTAGAGAAGGTTTTCCCATTGAAGCACCTGCATGTGGCCACAGTGGGGGCATGGCACGTAGTAATAACGCTGGTCGCTGGATTCAAACAGATCGGCAATGCGTGACGCGCCCTTAATCGTCGGCGAGCTCGAAAAATAGAACTTTGCGTTGCGGCCAAAAGTACTACCCCGCGTTTCCGCTAGTTCGATAGGGTCACCCTCATCGCCCACGTCGACCTCCCAGCGATCAACTTCATCGCCGTAGATGTAGCGCGCCGACAACTCGGCCAAGTTGGCCGCAGAGCCCGCAGTTGTGACATACAGCGAACCGCCCTCGAACTCCTTGGTATCCATGGTGTTTCGTGAATCTCGCGACCGGCTGGAGGCAACACGCTCGCGTAGCACGGGAGTGGCCTTGATAGTTTTACTGATCCGAGACGACACCCGTTTCGCCAGGCCTAGGCTGGGAAGCAGCGCAAGAATGTTGGACGGCGCCATATGGATTAAGCCGCCCATCCAGTTCAATCCGATCTGCGTTTTCATTAACTGGGAGGCGACCATCGTTATCACGCGCTTGCATGGGTGAGCCGGCGAAAGGCAACGCATGGGCTCGCGAGCATAAGGTGTACGCGAGGTTCGGTATTGGCCTGGCTCAGCGGCACCCGAGTCACGCGGGATCCGCATGTATTCGTCAGCCCACTGGTCAATCCAGACGTCCGGATCGGGCTGGAGCCCACGGAAATACGCCTCACGGTACACCTCTGCACCATCAGGAATTTCCGTGTGCATGGGGTTAACTCATGGTTAGTGCATGTTCAAGGTCAGAGGTAGACATACGTTCAGCGTCCTCCAGCGAACGCCGGATGGCAGCTGTCAAATGCCTTTCGATTATCCAAGGGTCGGTCATTGCAGCCAGCTCTGGGGCAAGCTGTGGGGGCATCCCAAGCAATTGATCACGCAACAGACGGCCCGCATTGTAGGCACCTGTTTCCACTGCTTCGCGCTCCACCAGGGTGCCTTGTTGTCTGCGATAGTTGTCTTGCTCCTGAAGAGCAAGGTAGTGCTCTCGCAGAGCGCGAGACTTCTGAAAGTCTACCGCTTGCCCAACTTGCGGCACCGCAGGTTCTTCGGCGGCTGTTTTCGCCTCTCGCTCAAGACGAAGCCGATTATGACGGTCAGCGACAGCGGCTTTGCTGGGATCCGCCGACTCCGCCAGCAATGCCTCGGTAGCTTCCAGCTCTACTTTGCCGTCATCGGTCAGCACCAGGCGATCCTGATTAGCCAGCTTAGAAACATAAGATTTGGCCCAACCACGTCGTGCCGCAAACTCCGTTTTGCTAATTACGGTCATGATGGAATCTCCTGTTCACCAATGAATCCGGTGTAGTTCACCTGTTCACCTCGGTTCACTAAGCTGGTGAACTGTCCGCTAACACTTTCCCGCGGGTTTCATGCCCCGTGTCCCTCGGATGCCCCCAGGGTCCCCGGCGGACTTTCGGCGCTTCATTTTGGCGCGCATCGCTACAAGCCACGTATTCCGTGGCCTGTAGCGCATCATGCCTGACCACCGCCGGAGGGCGGCACATCGCACACGCCCAACCGCTTGGCGGCCCAGCGTTCGTACAGGCCAATGGCGACATCGGCACCGGCCATCGCGGTGAGGCAGCCAATGCTCCCCGCCGCCAGAACCGACATGCCCGATGCGTGCAGCAACATCATGGTGGAAAGTCCGCAGACCACGCAGGCCCCGGACCGAAGGAGCAAGCGGCGGACCAAGGACCAGCCGCTCACCCCCGCCTTGTCGGCCCGCCATGCCTCACCGGAAATTCCGCCGACCAGGGACAGTACGATCACCATCCAGATCGGCATCTCAATTAGCGCTTGCTGCTCGTTTGTCATCAACTGTCTCCATAAGGACAAGCCACTGATACTGCGTAATGGCACTTTAAGATTATTCTGCTAACTTCAATGCGCACATCTCAATGGCTAGGAGGCCATATGAACTTTCTGCACACGCGTGAATACCTTGAGCAAGGCGACATCGTGGTTGTCGAATGCTCACACCAATGCAATGTTCGATTGACCACTGATACGAACTTTTCAAAATTCAAACAGAGTGGAGCACACGAATACTTCGGGAGTTTCTACAAGATGTTGCCAGCCCGCATTGCAGCTCCAAGCACGGGTCATTGGAATATTACGATTGATCTAGGTGGTGGCAGCGGAAACATCCGCCACTCGATCAACATCATCCGAAACAGTTAGCTCTCCTACGCACTGCTCAAGCGCCAAGCCCAGCACTTGCTTTATCTGCTCAAGTGTCGTGTCGAATGCATAGGCGGGTGATGTAAATCCGCCTACGTCACTTCTGGACCAAATCAACTTCCCCTTCTCATCTCGAATTTCTACTTTCATCGCAGTCCCATCCGCTCAACGTGCCCGCACCCAGCCGCAAAAACCCTGCGCAGGCAGAAATAGAAAACCCCGCCGAAGCGGGGTTAAGTGACCGGTATAGGGAAACCGGGTGAAGCTGCACAGCACGTGCGAGGTCAGCGCCAAGGCGCAAATTCCATATCGTGGGGGCTTTTTACCCTGCTCCGGAAAAACCGAAAAGGGATGTTTTTCGGTTGATACGCTCGACGCACCTTTGACGCACTTTGACGCAGCTTTGAGGCAATCCCTCCAGACGAACGGCAGTCAGCAAGATCTCAGGCGGGCCACTGTTGACGCTCGCGTCAGATCAGTTGCCGGCGATTTCACGCGCATATTCCGTGCACGACCTGGCGCACTACGCACGGTCAAAATCACCTGTACCTGCTGATGTAAAGCGTGGACCCAGTTCCTATACGTCCGATCCGCATCATCTCCCAAGCCCAACAATGGCAACTGAGAGCGTACCGACCACTCAGGCCGAGGCAGATAGCGATTACGCGCCAGTTTAGCGAGCAATGCCCCTTTTTTGGACTGCCGCTCCAGCTCCGCGAGGGCCGCCGCGACCTCCATTGCAGCGTGGTCCATCCCACCACCGGAGGCCATCATAAGATCGCGAGATCCCGGGGTTCCGCGAGGAGCAGAACCGCCCCACTCCATGATCGTCGCCATAGGACTGCCCAGTCCGCCGCCATCACCTACTTGGTTGAACTGGTTACCCCAATGCTGCATGAGTTCCTCAATTTCTTCGATCATCACACCGCTCCCCCACCCAAAACCGAACCCGACACAAAAAACGCCATACCCCACACAAACCCAACACACCTAAACCCCTTCAAATTCAATAGCTTTAAATCAACGGTGTTGGGTGTGTTGGGTGTGTTGGGTTTAACGGTTCTCGCATAAGAAAAAAATCTTGCTGTCATGGAGTCAAATAACGTCGCCCATGCGCGCGCGCGGCGCAAAACCCAACACACCCAACACACAGCCCGGAAAGCCGCGTAATAGAAGGCTTGAAATTGTGTGGGGTATCGAAAACCAACCCAACACACACCCAACACACCCAACACACTTTTAGTCGGATTCATGCTGCAGCCGCCTTGATGTGGTCCCAGTTGTCGACGTTCCAGCCCGCCAGGCGCGCCGCAGCCCGCCAAGCCACTACCGCCTTGCCCAGATCGGCCGACCCGAGTGATGGGGGCTGGGAAGCCTGCTCATCGCGTGGAAAGAAGAACGCCGCGAATTTGCGATTGCTGCCATCGGTCCAGGGGATAGCGCGGGTCTTATCCACCTCTGAGCTGATGAACAACGAGAACTTCGTTTGACTCATCACATGCTCTTTGTTGCGGTGGCACCATTCCAGGAACATCGCGTAGAGGTCGGACGTCAAACAGGCGCCCCACAACTCGCGCCCAAGCTCGCCGTACTGCCAGAGGAACAGGAAAGTCTGCCAGCTGGCTCGACTCAACGCCACCAACCTTTCACGCGCATCAGTGCTGGGCGGCCTGGTGCGTTGGTCGAAGTCGCCCAGGTCAATGGACAATAACCACGCGTAAAGCGCCGCGACGCCTCCATTCTCCAGCTCTCGCCCCACTGCCTTCTGACGTTCGACCGGAAGTGTCTCCATCGGCCACAGCACCAACATTCGCCGGTCACTGGGCGCGATCGGCCAGGGCATAATCTCGTTGCTGAGGAACGCGGCGTTCATGTGGTTGGCTTCCTCCCAACCGTTGATGAACTTCGATTCCATGCGCACCGTCTTGCCGGTCACCAGGTGTTTGATCTTGCCCACCTGGTTGTAACGCTGATCACGGCTCACGACCTCTTCAAACACCGCCCACAACTTGCGGCTTTGCCAGGCGTTGAAGTTGCTTTCGAGCTGAGTCTGCCCGACCGTGGCCGCGTACTGCCCATAGAGCAAACCGAACGCATCTGCGAACAACAGGCTTTTGCCCGAGCCCTCCATGGTCGAGTGAGCCAGCACCGCCGTATCCATCTTCGCGCCCAGGTGCTGCAACGGATACGCCAACCACCTCACCAGCCAATCGCGTGACGACTGGTCGTGGTTGCACAGGAATGAAATCAACCACCGCAGGTTCTCGCACCCGGCATCGTCGCGCGCCGGCTCCATGGGCAGCCCGTCAAACGTGTTGATGTAAATGTTGGGATCCTTGGTCATCGTCGGGTCGAACACGATGTTCTCCACGTCGACCACGCGCCGCTCCGGGCTGTTCAACCACATACCGTACATATCACCGAGGGCCATCTTGACCGCGCCTTCTGCAACTCGCCGCTTCTTTTCCCGGTCCCAAACGTCCTTGGTACCGTCGATGTACACGTACCGTTCAATCGGCTCCAGGTTCAGCGCCCCACCCTTCTTGCCAGCCATCTTGCGGGCTTGCTCGATCTCTTTGACCTTGTCATCCGAGATCAACTTTTTGCTGGTGTCGTCGACCCACTGTTTCGCCAATGGTTTGCCAACGCGTGCTTCAAACGCGGTTTTCTTCATCACTCGCGCCTTATCGAGATCCCACACTTGCGTGGTTCCTTCGACCAGCACGTAGCGCCGCAGTACCTGCTCATAGGTCAGCACCTCCCCCGCGCCCCCGTCAGCAGCAGGAGCGGCCTCACCGGGCGCCGCACTGGAGTCCTGCTCGCTGGCATCCGCCGATGGGGCCGGGGGAAGATCTTGCGGGGCTGGGCGCGCCGCGTGCTGCATACCCAACATGCGAGCGGCGTCCTTCACTGCCTTCGACTGGTCGCCATCGTGATCCAGCAGGCAAAACACCTCAAACGCGTCATTCTGGTGACCGTTGGCCAACGGATCCGCGCCGTGGTGCGAATAGACTTTGCGGTCGGTGACCGTAACACCTGGTAGCCCGGTGCTGCTGTGTGGATACAGCCATTTGTTACCGCGCTTGATGTAATCGTGGGCACGCAACAGCTCTTCCACATCGTGGCACCGGTTGAACTCATCAATAACCGACGGTTTGCCGTCAGCGGGTGGAGTACGCTTGATAGGTTTCGCGGCGGGCTTCTTCGGTTTTAGTGCCCAAGGGCACGCGGCCTCGGCGTTGCGCTTGAACACATCCCAATTCTGCCAAATGTTCAGCAGCTCGTTGGTAAGCACTGGCAGACCGTCAGCAGCATTCGGCGGCGTGCGCCAGGTGTACGGCTTGCCTGTGCCCGGGTGAATCGATGGCGGGAACACGTCCTGCACCAGGCCCGCACGAAGTTCAAATACCGTGAAGCGCTTGTATTCGTCAGCCTCGGCCTTGGCCGCCTCCTCACCGACAGAATCGCCCTGTTCTTTCGCGGCCTTGGCCCGCGCCATCAACCCTTTGTGAATCGACCCGTCAGGGTCTTTCTCGTTGGGCCAGGACAGCGAGTGGCGAGTCAGCTCGATATCATCCGGCATCTTGAATAGCACACGGAACCGCAATGGATTACCCACGATGGTCGGATAGACCACCGCCATGGCATCCAGATCGAGGCCCATCTGGTCGAACAATACAAACCGCGTCCACTGCACATCGTCCACGTCCAACGAGCAGACACGGCTGGGCCCGAGCACTACGCCCAGGTTGTGGTTGGGGTTGCGTTGCCAGAATGCTTCGGCGGCAACCGGGTCGGTGATGTAGCCACCCGGCTTATTCCAGCCCATACCCTTCGGCGCCTTTTCGCCCGGGTCAATTGGGACAAGAGCAAGACCAAAATCATCTATATATCTACGTGCCCATAGACTAGGATTTGCGGCGTTATGCTGATTCAGCATGTGCCACCCCAGAGCGTCGATAAGGATATTTGCTACCATGATTGCCATCCACACACGCCAGAAGTGCTCTCATTGCCAGACTGAGGGCGTAATGCTTACTGGCTATGCACGTCTGACCTTGGCGGGAGTTAGAGTTGCTGCAGAGTGCAACTACTGCGGCGAGATAACCGTTATGAAAATCGAAGGTCTCGACCGCAATAGCCTTGATGACCCAATTTTTTTTAACAAAGTCATCAATTTGGATATTCAAAGCCAAGTATCTATTGAGGGGCATTATCCCGCCCTCCAAGATATTGACGTCCCTTTGCACTGCCCTCCAAGGATCTCGGCAACGTTTCGCGATGCCGTTGAAAGTCTTCACCGAAAAAAATATGAGACAGCGATTTTTTTGTGCGGAAAAACTCTGGACCTTTCGACTAAATCGATGGACCAAGCCTGGAAGCTGGAAAAGCGCCTGAAAACCCTCGCTGAGACCGGAAAAATCACTACGGACATGGCGAACTGGGCTGAAGAAATTCGCCTCGATCGTAATATGGCCGCACATGAAGATATTCAGTTCACAGAAGCTGATGCTCAAGACGCCGTAACGTTTACGGAAGCTTTTTTGACCTATGTCTATTCGCTTCCAGCGCTCATCGACAGCCGCAGAGCGAACCGAAGCGGAAATTAAGTTGAAAGGTGCGCTATTCACTTATACCGCTCCCTCTGAGTTTGGCAGCTGACGCAGGTAGCACAACCCTGGATCGTCTGCTGACGAAGTAGCGGGATAGGCTCGTCGCAATCCTCACAGAATTGCGCGCTGACGGAGCACGTTGGGCGCGGACGGCTTGCAAGTGCGAGCTGTCGGAAATGTTCAGCAGCATCGTTGGCGATATCGATATCATCAGACATTGTCAGCGCCCTCCATAGCCTTGCGTGCACCAGCCATGATGCCCAGCACCTCGCGGATAACATCCATGCCGCGCTGCTCCAGCAGGAGCACTTCGTGGGGCTCCCAGATGTTGTCGGCGGCGCCGTCGTGCATGCAGGCCACGAACTGGCCTGACTCCTCGAGCATCTTGCCGACGGCCTTCAATGCATCAGCAGTTGCAGGTACCGGAATTGGCTTGTACCAAACGGCACCCGCCGGCCTGACCAGGGCATCCAACAGGCAAGGATCGGCGGTCAGCCTGATCACCTCTTCCATTTCGTCAGGATCCAGCCAGCGCCGCTCTTCGTCATGCTTAACCTTCTTCTGCAGGCTGTCGTAATCGAGCACCATATCGAGCGCCAAAGCGGTCACGCCGCCCCGGTAATCATGGGCCGCACGGTAAATAGCTTTGCGGAGAGAAAGAACCGGCCAAGCGGCCGGTGATTGATCTGTTCGACTCATAACCGTAAATACCCCTTTTACGGTCTAGCCATAGAAACGGGCACGCCCTATCCTACGACCACGACCGATGTGCATGTGCTGTGTATCGTCGTAGCTGGGCTGGGGGATTCTTTGGTGAGAGGCCCCAGCCCGGCATCTTTTAAGCAGCTTTGGGCTTGCGGCGCGATCCGATTGGTCGAATCTCCACCGCAGAACATGCCCCTTTCTCATCAATTCGCACTCGAATATCCCGCGCCGAGTTCAGCATTTGAGACACAGCGCTTTGCGAAACTCCGATGAGTAAAGCCAGCTCTGGTTGCGTCTTCCCCTCAGCGAAAGCTTCCAAGGGGATACCTATTTCATTAGCCATCCACGTTTCCTCGAATGGACGTTCCGGCATGGATATTAGTGTTACTTCTTTTAAACAGCAAGAGAAAAAGTCGCGATGCTGTTTTGATAATATAAGTCTTCCTTATAAATTGGATGACATGACTATATCGATACCCTTAACCGCCGATGACGAGACTCGAAAAGCCGAGGCCATGCGCCTCAAAGCTATTTTTCAGGATCGCAAGCGGAATGACCCAACCCTTACCCAAGACAGAATCGCCGATATGTGCGAATGGTCTGGACAAAGTGTCGTCAGCCAGTACCTGAATGGTCGCATCCCTCTCAACATCGGCGCGCTTATAAAATTCGCAAACGTGTTGGGTTTTTCGCTCGACGAAGTGAGCCCACGCCTAGCTGCGATAGCCGAGATGCCTCGCTTGCGGAGTTCGCAAGAAAGCAAAAAAACGCCGTCAAGCACTGCCTGGGAAATGCATGCAATTGAGGTGTGGGACGACGAAACTCCACTCGGTCCAGATGAAGTCGAGCTGCCGTTTTTTAAGGAAGTGGAATTGTCTGCTGGGAAGGGATCTGAAGTGAGGCTTGAAACTAACGGGCGCAAGCTGCGTTTCGGCAAACGAACCCTGAAACGAAAGAGCATTGATCCAGCCTCAGCCGGATGCGTGCCAGTAACCGGGAACAGCATGGAACCTGTGCTTCCGGATGGCAGCACCGTAGGGGTCGACACTGCGAATACAACCATCCAGGACGGAAAAATGTACGCAATCGACCATGACGGCCAATTGCGTGTGAAGCTTCTTTACCGACTACCTGGATCTGGTCTACGCCTTCGCAGCTATAACACTGAGGAGCATCCCGACGAGCGCTACGATGGGGACTATGTGCAGGACCATATTCGCGTGATCGGAAAGGTGTTCTGGTACTCGGTAATGCTCTGACCCCCCCTTGATCCAAAAGGCCCTTCCGGGCCTTTTTTTTCACCTGATTTTTTATTTTTACAACTTTATAAGTGTTACTGTTGACTTATTAAATCAGTGATACTAATTTTGCACTCGTATCTATCTCTCACCAAAGAGTACGAATCATGCAAACGACACAGCACTGCAACACCCGCTGCCCGGTCTACCTTCACCCGGCGGTGACAACCAGCCCCGCCGCCGTAGAACGTATTCAGCGCAGCACCGGCCTTTTGGTCATCATCAATCTGAGTCGCGCCACCATAGCCCCCGTTCCCACAGCTATTACCAGCGATGACCAAGGCCCCTGGGGAGACGACGCTGCATGAAGCCTCTACTGATTGGCCTCACTGGCCGTGCCCGCTCCGGTAAGTCTACCGCCGCCGAACACCTGGTCGGCACTTACCTGCTGGAGCACTACGCATTCGCTGATCCGCTTCGCGATGGCCTGATGGCGATCTTCAACCTTGACCCTACCGACTTCGAAGGCGACCGCAAGGAGCAGCCACTGGCTTGGCTGGACCGTTCACCGCGCCAGCTTATGCAATCGATGGGCACCGAGTGGGCGCGCAACACCGTGCACCCAGACGTCTGGGTGAAGCTCGGCGAACAAAACCTCGACTACATGAATAAGGCACTGGGTGCGGTTATGGGATTCGTCATCAGCGACGTGCGCTTCGAAAACGAAGCAGAGCTGATTCGGCGGCGCGGCGGCACGGTCATCCATATATCTCGTTCCGACGCACAAGCTGTCAACCCACACATCAGCGAGGCCGGCATAGCCGTCAGCCAGGCCGATCTGATCCTGCGCAACAACGGCACGGTTGACGAGTTCCTGCGCTCGCTGGACGCCGCGTTCCTGATGATCCGCGAGCGCCACCAACGCGCCGAACAGCTCTCAGCCTGAGGACAGCAGCCATGAACCGCACCCTGGATCAAACAGCCGCTTTGCTCGGGCTCAAGCCCCGCGCCTTCCGCACCAGGTTGCGGGAACTCGGCGTGCTCGATTCGTCCGGCGATCTAGCCAGCGCGCACCGCGAGCGTGGATACCTGTTCTCCGACCCGCGCAGCCGCTGGAATCCAACACTCCGCAACTACGCCCACTACTCCGTGGTGCTGGTCAAGGAAGCGGGTGTTGAGTGGATCGCCAAGAAGCTGGACATCGCCATCACCAAGAAGGACGCAGCAGCATGAAGACGCCGAACGCCATCAACTCCGCTGTAGGCGCCCTGAAATTGGTGCCGATGTACCTCAACCATCCAACGGTGATCAGTCGCGCCACGCTGATTGGTGCCTCTGCCGAAGCCGTCGCGCTGCTGGAGTCATTGCCCTGCGTGTCGGTCGAGTTAGCCGAAGTGTTCCGCTGCGTTGACGCAGTAATCGCAGAAGGTCAGATCGCCTACGTGACGCCGGTGAAGTGCCCGGAATACCCGTACGGCGCTGTCGTTGCAGACGCCGACGGCAACGTCTTGGCAGCGGCCAAGGGCAAGAGCAAAGAAAGTCTCGCCGAGCTGATCCGCCTCAAGCTGGTGCCCCTAAAGGAGGGGTATGGGGAGGAATCCGAGTGACCACCACCCTGGAACAACTCCGGCGCCAGTTCGCCACGCCGTGCCCAACCCTGACCGCCGTGCGTGAACAGTACTTCACGCACATCCGCACCGACCGCTACCTGCTGAGCGAAATCAAGGCCGGTCGGATCGCGCTGGTGGTCAAGCGGCTGCACTGCTCGGCCCGCGCCAAGCCAGTCGTTTACCTGCACGACCTGGCCGACTACCTTGACGCCCAAGCGACGAAGCAAGCGGCCTGATTCAAAAGGTAGCCCCTGCCGACCAGGGGCGACACAGCCAATGAGGCACAGCACATGAACACCAAAGCACGTCCTTTTATGGACACCCTGCGCGACATCGAGGCCGGTGGCCTGCTGGACGAACTCACCGAGGCCCAGCACAGCCTGATCGACGCCATACGCATGACCGGCAAGGGCGGCGATCTGACCATCAAGCTTACCTACAAGCCTGATGGCGGCGGCCAGATGACCGTGAAGGCCGACGTAAAGACCAAAGAGCCTGTACTGGCGCGCGGAACATCGCTGTTCTTCCTCACGCCCGAAGGCAACATCACCCGCCGCGACCCACGCCAGCAAGAAATCCCGCTGCGCAGTGTCGAGGATGAACCCGGGCCTGGAGCTTTGCGCCAGGTCAGCCAGTAATACCCGCCCCACCAACCTCTCACCAAATCGTCACTCACTGGAGCACATCCAATGCAACAAGCCCTACAGCACCTGGTCACCCTGGCCCAATCCCTCGGCAAGCCCATCGCGGTCGACGGAATCCCTGCGCCGCTGGCGCTCGTACCGAACGGCGTCAGCATCGAAAGCCTGGAGCACCTGCTGCCCGCGCCTTCGCGCATCAAGCAGAAGCTGACCGTGCTCGATGCCGAGTCGTTCATCAGCTACGTAAATCGTTTTTCCACTCAGGCCACGGCAGTGTTTTGCAACGGCCCCGAAGGCCGGACTTTCACGGCAGTCATCGACTACCACGATCCGGCCAAACCCGCCTGGCGCGATCATGTCGCGACGTACCGCTGCCCGACCACCGTTGAATGGGGCAACTGGAAGGAAAAGGATCGCAAGCGCATGGACCAGGCAACCTTCGCCGAATTCATCGAAGACAACGTGAAGGACATTACCCACCACCCCGAGCATGAGAACACTCCAAGCGCTGCCGACATGCTCGAAATCAGCCGCACCCTGGAAGCCAAGAAGAACATCACGTTCCGCCAAGGCACTCGCCTCGACAACGGCCAGGTGCAACTGACCTACAACGAAGAGATTGATGGGCGCGCCGGCGAAGCTGGCCAGTTGCGCATCCCTGAAGAGTTCTTCATTGCGCTCAAGCCGTTCCTCGGCGGCGACACCTTCTGCGTACCCGCCCGCTTCCGCTACCGCATTCAGGACGGCCGCCTTGTCATGTGGTACGAACTGGTACGCGCCGACAAGGTGCTCGAAGAAGCCTACAACGCCGTGCGCGCCAAGATCGAAGGCGACATCACCGACGTGCCGCTCTATGAAGCCACGTTCTAACTAACTCCCTGCAACACCCCGCTGCCGTCCTCTCACCAAAACTGTCCGGCGGCGGGCTCTAACGAGGCATACAGCACATGCAAATCGAAACTTACATCATCGTCGCCGGCCTGCTCGCAGGCTGGATTGCGACCGCTTTCTTCCTGATCAAAGCGAGCAAGAAAGCTTTTGCGCGCGGCTTTGAGCGTGGCGTCAACCTGGCTCGCGAGCAACATTCCGCTTCGCCAGCCTGCACCATCGACGACCACGAACTGATGACGAAGATCACAACGTCACTGGGACTAGCCGTGGAAACCTGGAAAGCGTTCCCCGGGACAGAAATCATGGTCGGCAGGGTGAACAAACAGCGCCGGCAGCTTAGCGCCTTTGCCGCGAAGATGTGGTTGGCGGCCTACCCTGCGCAACTGGATACGGAGGCATGATGATGGAAGTCCAAAGCGAAACCCTTGCCGATGAAGAACTGGCGACCATCACCGGCTATCAAATCCCCTCCAAGCAGATCCAGTGGTTGACCGAAAACCACTGGGAGTTTGTTCTGACAGGCGCTCGCCGCCCAATAGTTGGCCGGATTTATGCCCGACTGAAACTGTCAGGAGTCAAACCATCCGCTGCTAATACTGTGGCTGAAACCTGGTCGCTCGACCTTGCAAAGGTGGGCTGACTGATGCGCCAGAGAAGTAAAGCCAATAGAGATCTGCCACCACGGATGATACGGCGCACGCGCAAGGGTAAGAGTGGAAATACTTGGACATCGTATTACTACGACGGGAGAACTACCGACGGGAAGCGGAAGGAAATCCCACTCGGGACAGACCTCGATCAGGCCAAAGTGGAATGGGCAAGACTGGAGCGCAAGACACCGCCTAAGCCTACCCATCTGATGAGCTATGTATTTGATCGCTACGAAAAGGAAATCATCCCGGGCAAGTCGATTCGCACCCAATCCGACAACCGCAAGGAACTCAAGCAGCTAAGAAGAGCATTTGAGAGCGCCCCTATTGAGTCGATCACGCCTCAAGTAGTAGCGCAGTACCGTGACGCTAGGACAGCCAAGGTGAGGGCCAACCGTGAGATCGCCCTGCTTTCCCATGCATTCACCATTGCACGAGAATGGGGGCTGACTGACAAAGCAAACCCTTGCTTTGGCGTTCGCCGCAACAAGGAAAAGCCACGGGACTATTATGCCGGTGCAACCGTATGGAACGCGGTATACGCGGAAGCGATACAGGAACTCAAGGACGCGATGGATCTGGCCTACCTGACCGGCCAACGTCCCGCTGATGTGCTCAAGATTGCAGCTACCGACTTGAACAATGGCTTTTTGCTGATTGGTCAGGGCAAGACCGAAAAACGTCTCCGTCTTCGTTTGGAAGATGACGGAATCCAATCCGGCCTGAGTAGCTTTATCGACGACCTGCAAGAACGCAGAGCCGTCAACGGAATCCGCACGTCAACTTTGATAACAAACGCGTCTGGACTTCGGATGAGCCAGCAGATGCTGCGTAATCGGTGGGACGACGCACGAGAGAAGGCAGCAATCAAAGCGTCAGCTGATGGTGATCCAGCGCTGGCAACGAGCATTCGTCAGTTTCAGTTCAAGGATATCAGACCAAAAGCTGCCAGCGAGATCGAGCTGACGCACGCTAGCCGCCTACTAGGTCACTCCACAGAGGAGATGACCAAGAAGGTCTATCGGCGAGTCGGTGAAATTGTTAAACCGACGAAATGACATATATGTTATCTCTACCAGTGAGTGCCTAACCATTTGCGGATGCACAGACCGGCCCTCTATGAACGCAACCTCGTAGGAGGTCGCGAAACCAAAGAGTAAAATAGCTTAATTGCTCGCTGCTATAGATCACTTGCTGACAATAGAAGCATATATATGAAGAACCATTAATGCTGTAGCCTCACAAAGCCTATTCCAATCAACACTTTCAGGGTCAAATGAGTGATGAAAAGCTCTATAATGAACTAGTGAATTTCGTAGATTATACATCTTCTTAGTCGCAAAATTTACAAGATCAGCGCCTGGAGGAAGATTCTCTCCTAGCGCCTCGATCATAGCCTTCAAGTCACTTGAAACAGCATTTTGTAATAGAGCACCCAGGCTTGGCTCCTCGCGTGGCCGCCATGCTAGGGTCTCTTCGAGTATCCGCGCGACATAATCCCACTCATGATCCATTTTCAATTTTAAAATCAAATCAGTTGTATGGGAGTACGCATAGAGCGCCTCTAAACACCGATACAAAGCTAAAAATACAGCGCTTGGATCCGTATCAAAAAGAGACCGACACAATATTCTATAAGGTATAGCTATCGGACTTAACTCAGCTATCAACTGTAAATTGCTTTTTAACCCCCTATCCATCCAAGTTCCAGATCTAATGCCATCAGCTAAGCAGATAAGGAAAAATATACGTGACGTTTCATCTTGACTTATATCTGCGCCTGAAAAAATCTTGACCAGAGGAAAGAGCGGCGCAATCTCATACGCCTCATGCCCCTTGTATCCTAACGTAAGACTATCAGTTTCGATAATATTTCTAACCTCAAGCGCCGAGACAATCGGAGTTGGAGAAAGCTCTGACAGAACAGCGGTCAGCATTCCCCCACCCACAACTTCTTCATGCAGACCTGGAATTTCATCTGACAACTCAAGTCCCAAAGAGCAAAAAAGACCTACGCCATCAACATCAAAACGAGCTACTTTTAAGGACGGCCCCATCGAGAGAAACGAAGTCAAGTCAGCTTTAACTAATCGATGAACATCCGAACCTTTTTCGCTCACTATCCATCGTGCACCAGCACCAATCGAAAGCACTTCCCCATTTACAGTGCAAAATCTATCTAACCCCGCGAAAACACTCTTGTTAGCGTCGATTTTATTCCTAGTCGCCATTAGCTTGCACGCCAGCACGGTTCCATGTTAGGTATTTCAAAGTCATCTTCAATAAGTACCTTAAAAGCCTCGACGAATACGCTCCTTTCATAACGACCTACTTGCCCTACTTTTTTATCTAGAATTTCACTCAACACATCCAATTGGAGAAACTGACCAACCTCAAGTGGTGGCAGCTTATTTAGATCACCTACAAGTCGACTTGACTGCCTTATGACTTTCGCCATACGAATGCTTCTTTCTTCTATAGTCCTATCGAGCCCTGGGCGGCCTAAGACATACTGAGCCATAGCTACCATAAACCCGATGCGGGCAGGCTGACTTCCAAATATTTCTTTCCCTCTCGAAAAGCGGCCAGTATTGCCATTGTCATAACGATCGAATGCTTTATCAAACTCTACTAACATTGAAAGCGCATTGTAGAAATGATCCTGAAAACCAACATCAGCCAAGTTATCCACGAAATCTAAACGAGAAAACTCTTCCGACAAGGTTTCTTTGGTGTCTACGTTACTCTTCCTCAATGAAAATGCGAGGTACAATTCAACAAGCGCATCCGAACTAAACTGGCCACTGCCAACACGCCGCCCTGGTCGATCCGGAGAAAATATTCTATCGATATTATCAACCTTACTCTTAATCTCATCTAACAGAGGTGCGTAAACAACGGACAGCTGCCTAGCCAATGTCCAAGGTACTTGGCCAGTATTTAACACCAACATTCTGTAAACAAGAGACCTAACCGAACGCGCTACCCAAAACTCTACCCGCATCTCGCGAGATGATATATTAACATCAACCTCGCAAGCATCGATCAACGCTGCGGTCCTTTGCATACCGTCAATTATAGTAAGATCAAATACGGAAACCGCCTTCAAGAATAGTTCAGGGGCTACCACTTTTCGTGTCGATATATCTTCAATTAGCTCTTCGCTGACTACAACCCCAATCACCACTGGAGGCAATACTGCTCCGGCCCGAATATCTGAAACCATTCTTTCCCGAATGCGCTTTGCCGTTGTAGTTTTCAGCACTTCCCTTTGACCGGTTATTCCGCCACGCTGGGCGTGCGCATCACGCACAAGAGTGAGGTACTCACCAATTGTCATGTTTCCGAGAAGAGAGTAGCAATCTGTGCGATGGTCGTGAATCAGATTCACTAGAATCTCCTTGTCTTAACTTTTGATTATTTTCTCAAGGCCATACGAGATCCTGAGATCGATCAAGTCCTTGCTTGTGACCACAATCGCGGCCTCTAAAAACCAAATTCGAGGACCATTTCGGCTACCTGTCCCCCATCCTATGGAGGGTCGACAACTCCTACAATAACACCCCAACCGGTAGGATAGAGCACCGTGTTGCGGAAGCGATTCAAAAAGTTGCGGAAGTGCTCGTCAAATCTCAAGCAATAAAAAACCCCGTAGATCGTTGATCTACGGGGTTTCTAAGAGTGGAGGCCGAGGTCGGAATCGAACCGGCGTAGGCGGATTTGCAATCCGCTGCATAACCATTTTGCTACTCGGCCTCAAACGATCAATGTCCTGGCTGCTGACACTCACCGCATAAAAACTTGAGTGGGCTGTAAAACCCTGCCTCTACTCTAACTCATTGAATACATTGAAGTTTTTAATGCTTCGTTGCGTTCGATGGGCGCCATTATGTACGTATTTGCCAATGCGTGCAACCCCTTGATTTCAAAAATATTTCGTATTGGCATCAAGGGGTTGCGCACCTGCCCTACTCCTTGATGCGCAGTTGTTGATAGTGCGGGTCGGCCTTGATTTGCGCTTCGGTGAAGGGCAACGGGCTGAGCTTTTTCTGGGAGAAGGCTTGGGTCTGGTCCTTGGCGTGTTCTGACGCCGGGTTGCTGGACTCGGAGAACGCGAGTACGCCTTGGGCATGAGGCCCCTCGTCGTCGAAGGTGACGATTTGCAGGTAGCTGGTGCCGCTGACCACTTCGCGCTTGCCGTCGGCGCGGGGCACGGTTTGCATGGCGTTGTAGATCCCCAGTTCTTGCGGGCCGCCGTGGATCGGGGTTTGGCCGGAGACTTGGAAGTCGCCCCAGGTGCTGTCGGCGGTGAGGCCGAGTTTGGCGACGTCGGCGGTGGACGCCAGCATGGCTTCGCGCAGGGCTTTGGCGACATCGGTGCGGTCGATGGCTAGGCCACGTGGCGTGGTGAGGGGTTGCGCCGGGTCGAAGGCGACGCGCCAGGCATCGGGAATTTGCTGCAGGTGTTGCACCAGGTTGATGAAGTGCACCAGGCCGATGCCGCTGTCGAGGTTGGCGTGCTGGTCCCAGTTTTTCAGGTGGGTGCACAGGGGTTGCAGCGCAGTCGCGTCGGCGCCGAGGTCTTTGGCACAGAATGCGAGCAGGTCGGGCATGACTTGGCTCGCCAGGTACACCTCGTTGTCCATCACCATGTTTTGCAGGTCGGTGACGCTGATCGGTTTGTCCAGGGTTTGCAGGCGTTGCAAGGCAAAACGCGCGCGCGGGCCAAGGCCGATGTGGTCCTGGCTGATCACCGGGGAGAAGCCGGTGAGTGGCGCCTTGGGGTTGGCCAGCCAGGCCGAGTCGTTGGAGTGCTGGACGTAGTCGGTGCGTTGCAGTTGCGGCAGTTGGTCGGCCGCGAAGATGCCGGCCTGGGCTGCGCGTGGGTCAACGTCCCAGGCGCAGGCGCTGTGGGCGCCGTCGAGCATGATCATCTGCAGGCCGGCACGTGGGTCGCTGCATTGTGCGAGTTTGGCCGCGCTGACGTTGGGCACCACCGACTGGTTCATGTACAGGCTCTGGCCCTGGTCATCGGCGGCCAGGGTGTTGACCCACGGGATACCTTGCAGGGTGTGCACCGAGGCTTTCAGTTGGTCGAGGCTGCCTGCGCGGTTCATCGCGTACCACTGTTGCAGCACGCGGTCGTTGCCCAGGTTGGCGTCACGCAGGCTGAAGGCGTAATGGCTGTCCCAGTCGAGCTTGCCCGGCCATTGCACCACCGGGCCGAATTGCGAGCTATAGACGGTGTGCGACTGGCCCTTGAGGCTGCCATCGGCTTGTTTGACCTGCACCGTCACCGTGGTTTTATCCAGGGCGACGGATTTGCCATCGAGCAGATAGCGCGTGGAATCCTTCGGGTCCAGGGTCAGGCGATACAGGGTGAAGTGCTTGGACGTGTCCACGGTGTGGGTCCACGCCACATGCTGGTTGAAGCCGATATTGATCACCGGCAGGCCCGGCAACGCCGCGCCCATGACATCCAGCTGACCGGGGATGGTCAGGTGCATTTCATAAAAGCGCATGCCGCCCACCCACGGGAAATGCGGGTTGGCCAGCAGCATGCCGCGCCCGTTGAACGAACGATCGCGGCCCACCGCCACGGCGTTGCTGCCGCGATCGAAGGCGAAGCGCTGCTGATTGGCGGCGGTCAATTCAAAGGCTTTTGAGTCGGTCGGTACACTGGCTGTGGCGTGGGGCGGCGTCGCACCGACCAGGGCTTCAGCGAATTGGCCGACACCGCCTTCCACCAATAACCTACGGGTCAGCTTGACCAAGTCTTCAGCCACCAAGGGCCGCACCCACGCCGCCTGACACTGCGCCGGAGCGCCCTGCTCTTTCAGGTAGCGGTTGTAGCCGGCCACGTAACCTTCGATACGCTGTTGGATCTGCGGGCTTTGCGCTTTCCAGAACGCGGCGACCGATTCCGGCGTATTGAGCCACGTGAAAAACACATCACTGGCCAGGTTGTTGCGCTCTTCCAGGGTCGCCTGCTCGGGGCCGAAGAACTTGGCGCGCTCGCCATTCACCGTGACCACTTCATTGGCCAGCAGGCACAGGTTGTCCTGGGCGTAGGCGTAGCCGATGCCGAAGCCCAGGCCACGCTCATCGCTGGCGCGAATGTGCGGCACGCCGTAACTGGTACGCCGGATATCCGCCGAGGCTTGCGTCACTTGTTCCCGCGCCGAGACGGCCAGGCTCAAGCCCAGCAACACGCCCGCCACACATACCCTGGACAACCCATTGGAAATAATCACGCAAACTCCACCGTCAGATTTAACCGCCTCACAAGGGGTAATGACCCCACCGTAAGAACGCAAATCACCAGGAATAATTTAGCGCGACGGCACGTTTATTTAAGGCGGCGCAGATGTGACAAAACCGATACCGACAAAATTTCTACATCCGGGACTTCATGATTTCGCTCGCTCGTTCGTCTTATTAACCAAGAGCGCTCATTTTTTCCTGATCAGGCTCTGATAAGGAGTTTTTGCATGTACAACCCGCAAGTGCCCACGGATGGACATTCACCGGCTGCCGAGGCCAGTTTCGGCAACGGCGCACAAGCGTTCGGCAAAGCGCCCGAACAACAAGGCAACCAGCGTATCCGCCACCTGCTCAAGTGTTTTGGCTTGCGCACCAGCCTGATCCGGCTGAAGGTCATCGACGCCCTGCTCACCGCCGCCGACAACAGGCGCACCCTCGGGGTACGCGGTGTGCACAGTCATCTGCTGGAGCTGGGCATCCCGTTGTCGTTTCTCAGCGTGCGCGAGGTGCTCAAGCGCCTGTGCAGCGAGGGCGTGATCACCCTCAATGCGGATAAAAGCTACAGCCTCCATGAAGAGGCTGCCAAGGTGCTCGAAGGTCGCGCTTGATCGCCCTTATAGCTTGACCTTGCGGCGCATGATGCCGTTGATCACGACTACAACCACGGCGACGGCAATGGCGATGGTCTGGAATGTCTTCTCACTGATAACCCCGGTGTTCTGCAAATAGGACAGGCCAAACATCGTCGCCAGTACGGCCAGGGCAATCAGAATCGAATATTTCAAACGCTGCTTTTGTGTCATGACGGGTTCCTGAAACTGATAAATGCAACTGCGGTGTATCGCCGAACCTGCCCCGCACTGATTCAGTGAACGGAATGGACGGACGTCGGAAGCGCTTCATGTTACAGGGGATTAAATTCTTTGGCTTGCCCCACGCCAGATTGATCCTGCCGCCCCAAGGAACACCTACCGTTTTCGCTATCCTGACTAAATTACCTTCCGACACTGAATTCTTCTCTCACACTTCTTGGGCCTCCCGACAGGAACAGCTGACTCTGAATCGCACACCCAACAGTGCGCTTAGCTTGCGCGCCCATGTGCATTTCAGAGAGGTGAAGATTTTGATTTCGTTCAATAGCCAGCAGCCTTCCACGTACGCTCCACCCTCCATACTCCTGAGCAACACCGAACAATCTCTTGAACCTCAACCAGCACCCGAATCCCCATCGGAGCCTGAGGTCGCGCTGCCAAACGGGCGGCAAGCGCTGAGAGTCGCCCTGGCGGACCGGAGCGACTTGCAGAAACTGGCCCAGGCACTTCTTGCAGCCTTCGAAAAACTCCCTGCGAACGCTGGGCCGACAGATGTGATTGCCGTTCTCAAGGAAAACCGCGTGGCGATCCATCCCAACTCCTCGTTTCGCCGCGATCAGAACCTGATGCAGCCCAGCGTCAGTCTTGAAGCGTTCATCCAGTCCAAGGGCACTTACATGCCAACTACGGGGATTGAGTTGCAGGACTTGGCGGGGGCACTCATCGATCACACGCTGACGCACCCCTTAGGCAACTTCGCTGGCGCGTTGTCCTGGGCCAACCCCCTTAGCGAAGTAAACCAGCGCAAAGTGCTCGACGTCGTTCGCAGCAACAACGCCAACCTGCACGGCTTGCCGCTGATAAATCCTCGTTGGGGCGCGTTGGACTACCTGGCCGGTGCGGTGCGACTTTCGACAACCGACATGCAAGACCCGGCAAAGGCCTTGGAAAAACTGCTCGACTCGAACAGATCGCAGGCGCTGGGCGAAGCGATCCAGCGCACTCTCGGAAGTATTCCCACGGACCGCAGCGCCAACGAGGGTATTTTGGCGGCCATCCATCTGGGCCTTGACCCCGAGTCCATCGACCGTCCGGTGCGCAACCATGTCGCGGGCTTCAATCTCGCTGCCGACACCTACTGGAACAGGGCGCCCGCAGACGTGGTGAGCGCGCTTGCGGAGCACCTGCGTAGTCGCACCTCGGTACCCGAGTTGGGAGCACGCGTCCTGCTGGCGCGGGTCGCACCGCAGTTTTTGGTCAAGGACATTCCCGAAGGGGTCAATATCGGCACCCAGGCGTGGGCGAATCTGTGCCTGGCAGTGGCCAGGGTCGAAGCCGACAGCCCAGGCAAGACCGCCTCGATGAGTTTTGGTGAGGTCATGCGGGATGCCGAAACCAAATTGCCGGCCAGTGAATCGACCCAGAAAGCGGTATTGATCGACTGGGCCGTTGCCAATCAAGTAGTTGCTAAATACGAAGATGAGGAATACACCGCCGGGGTGATAGAACACGCCCGCTCCGTGTTCAACCAGCAACACAGTGACGTGAAAGCAGCCTCCGAACTGCTCGACATTCCGATGCCCGATCGAAAAGCAATGGCGTTGGACCTGCTGAAAAAAAAATGGGGGGATGGCATCGACTTTGAACAAAAAATACTACGCATCAACTACGGCTCCGAAACCAGAGGCATGCGTTTCAGCGATCCATATTCAATGCTGGACGTCACCATGCAGGGGCTGAAACTCCACGACAGTTGGCAAGTGTTCGGAACAAACACACTTGATCTTGAAGCATTCACTGCATTTACCCATAGCAATGAATTCAATATTCCTGCTGCGTTCGACACAGCCTTTGACAACGTGACTGATCACTACAAGGCCATCAAGAAGAACCTGATAATGAATGCGATCACGCATGCTCCTTTAGAGGATCGTGACCAATTCAACTTTGGCGAGCTCAGGTTTTTCACGGAAAAGAGTTACATGAAATCAAGCAACCCATTCGTTTCCGATCGATTATTCCATACAAGTAAAACGATACGAGTGGAAGCCAAGCGAGAGGGAAAAATTCAGTCTTATGCCTTCGATACCGAGAAGGGCACCCTCCAGAGGATTCCAGCAGATCAATCCAGCAGAGAACCTAAAAATGACGTCAGAGGTCCAGAAGTCGTTAAGTTCGAGGAATACTACCCCGACGCAGCCAACCGTAACGTGACCGTAGCCCGAGAGCACAGCCGCAGGCCTCCCAACCACTTTCGCAACTCAAGGGTTCAGCAAGTCGCCGCAACGGTCGTCAAAGGGCTGGAGATCGACAGCGACTCCGTCAAACGCCAGGCCGCCGGCAGAACAGGATCGGAAAAACGCACTGACACCCTCGATTCAATTGGCAATTTTTTGCTTGACCTTATCCCTTTCAGGTCCGCCATCGTCAACTTCCAGAAGGGCAACTATAAGGACGGCATCACGGACTTGGCGTTCGATGTATTCGGGCTGGTTACCGCAGGCGTGGGCACGGTGGCAAAAGTGGTGAGCGGTGCAAGCAAGGGCGGCTCTGCCTTGGCCTCAGTACTGCGCGCAACCCGAATAATCGGGGCCAATACGTTGAGTGCGCTTAATCCTTTGAGCGGTGTAGGCGATCTGGCGATAGGTGCGGGAAAACTGACGTTGGCCGGTGCCAGCGCTGTCGGTGAAGGCGTTCAGCGCCTGCGCGGCATGGCCTATGGCAGTGACCTGGTTGACGCGAGTTACCGGTTTGACGCGGCCGCAACCGGCATCATCAACCAGGGAGGAAGACGCCTGGAAGGCAGTGCGGTGCAACATGAGGGCAAATGGTTCGCCTTCGATTCAGGCCAGCAACAGCCTTACGGCCCCCCCCTCGAAGATTTTACCCCCAGGGATGTGCTGATGCCGCCGTCCCCACGAACGCGTCACAGCGCACGCTACAATCCGATAAGCAGGCCTGCTCGCCCCAAACAACCGGATACCCGCCCTCGAGAACCGTTGCCCTCAGATGAGTACGCGACCAGCGCCAGCACCAATGGTGCCCTGATACCCGATCACTTCGCGGCCGATAGACTGCCCTTCACCCGAGAGAAATTCACTCTGGAAATGAACGGTTTCTATAAAGATATGGCTGCGGGAGGCATGCCCCCACGCCCCGTGATACCTGATATCACCGCATCAACACGCCCTAACGAAATGATTGCCGACGCACTGACTAAAACCGATGTGCTGGTGTTTGGCGAAAACCATAGCGAAGTCGCAAGCCTGGTGCTGATGCGTGACGCCATGAAAACCTTCAAGGACTCGGGCGTCAACGCCATTTACCTGGAAGGTGCCACGCTCGATGCGTATGGCCTGATCGCAGATGCGACGCTCGCAAACAACATCAAAAACCGGGCCGGTGGAAGCACCATTTATGACGAGTTAAAAAAAGTGGCTGATGAGTTCGATATAGAACTCATGCCGCTCGAACATCGCTATTTGACTGGGCATTCAGACACCCCCGGCTATTTTTCCCCATTGCATACACAGCCAAAATCCTCTACTGCCTTCAAAGCGTTGTCCAAACAACGTCTTGAAGAGATGAACTATTACGGTGCCAGACAAGTCATGAAAAATGAACTGGGAGGAAAATCGGTCGTTTGGGTAGGTCGAGCGCACATGAACACCTCGGAAGGTGTCCCTGGCATCGCCGAACTAACCGGGGGCATCGGTATTTCGGTCTATCAAAACGCGGCGATTCCCCAGAGTGCGGTACGCAAGGCGAACGTGCCCAGAGTTCCATCGTCCATGCTATCCGGCTCCGACATGTCGGCAGGCGATCTGCAGATCGATGTAAAAGTTTAAACGAGGCAGACCGGAGCCGAGGCGGTGTTTTCTAAGCTCCGGTCGCTGGAAACTTTACGCGCTGTGCACCCAACGCTGGTGCAGCCAACGCGCCAAGGCATCCAGCGCAAAGCCCAGCAACCCGATCAGCAGCACCATCGCCATCAGCTCCGAGTAGGCCAGCCGATCACGGGTGTCGAGGATGTAATACCCCAGCCCGGCACTGACCCCGAGCATTTCGCACGGCACCAGCACGATCCACAAGATACCGATGGCCAAACGCACGCCGGTCAGCACGTGCCCGACCACACCGGGAATGATCACCCGGCGCAAGGTCTCCCAGCGCGTCGCACTCAGGCTGCTGCTCAACTGTAACCAGCGCGGGTCCAACTGGCGCACGCCGGCAGCGGTGTTGAGCATGATCGGCCACACGGCGGCAAACGCCAGCAGGAAATAGATCGGCTGATCCCCTACCCCCATCAGCATCACTACGATGGGCATCCACGACAGCGGCGAGATCATGCGCAGGAACTGAAAGGCCGGCGTAGTCGCCGCTTCCAGCTTGCGCGAACTGCCCACCAGCAGCCCCAACGGAACGCCTACCAACAACGCCAGGAACAACCCGACAAAGATGCGCTTCAGGCTCACAGCAATATGCAGATAAAGCTCACCGCGCCCCAGCAATTCCCACAGGCTACTGAAGGTGGCGGCCAGGGAAAAACGCGCAGACAACCCATCCGTCGCGCCAAACACCTTCACCCCCAGCCACCAGAGCAACAGCAACCCCGCCAAGCCACTCAGCCCGAGCAACCAGCCCGGGATTTCACGGTTGTTCAAACGCCGATCTCCTCATGTCGCTCATAGCCGTCCGGCAAGCCAAAGGTCTTCATGCCGCCCACGGCCTCGATGGCATTGCGCACGAAGCGGTCGTCCACCAGGTCCTTGGCGACGAAGCCCGGGTCGAGGTCAGCGAGGAATTCCTTGTCGCCCTCGATCAGGGTGTCTTTCAAACGCCGCACCAACTCCTCGGTGTAGCTGGGGAATGGATAAGGTTGGAAGTCGATACGGTGCTCATTCCAATTGCCGTGTTGGATCGCACCGTCTGCCAGGTAGGCGGCACGGTCAGTTGCGGCGGGTGCGAGTACTTTGCTCAATACCGGCTCGGCATGCGGGGTGTAGCGGTTCGGGCCGTCCTTGGACAGCAACTTCACCGCCTCTTCGCGGTTGTCGCGAGTCCAGACCTGCGCCTTGACGATGGCGTTCACCACCCTCTGCGACCACTCCGGGCGGTTGACCAGGTCGTGTTCGTGCATGAACACCACGCAGCACGCGTGGTTGCGCCACACGTCGCCGGTAAAGCGCTGCACGCGGCCGACCTTGAGGTTTTCCGCCAGGGCATTGAACGGCTCGGCGACGATATACCCATCGATGCGCTGGCTGGCCAGGGCCGGTGGCATGTCCGAAGGTGGCAACACGATCAGGTTGACCTCATTGGCCGCAATCGCACTGCCCGCCGCCCGCGCCACTGGCGTGAGGCCGTTGTCGCGGAACAACTGCTGCACCACCACGTTATGGATCGAATACCAGAACGGAATTGCTACCGATTTGCCGCCCAGCTGTTTCACGTCCGTGATGCCCGGCGCCACGGTCAGGCCGGAGCCGCCCACATGGTTCCAGGCCACCACCTTGGCCGGGACCTTACTGCCGTAACGTGCCCATACAGTCATCGGCGACAGCAGGTGAATCACATTGACCTGGCCCGAGATGAACGCCTCGATCACCTGCGCCCAACTGCGCAGCAACACCGGGCGTTCAGCCTTGATGCCTTCGGCCTCGAACAGGCCATTGTTGTGCGCCACCAACAACGGCGTGGCGTCGGTGATCGGCAGGTAGCCGATGCGCACCGGCGCATCCGGCTCGTTGGCGGCGCGGGCTTGCAAACTGCTCAGCAGCGGCAAGGCACCGGCGGCGCTGAGTACGGCGGAGAGTTTGAGAAAGTCGCGGCGCGAATGGGTCAGGTCATCCAGGCACATGGGCAGGCTCCAGCAGATCAAGGGGGTTGGGTTGAGGGCGGCTCGCCTGCCGTAAGGTTTTAAGGATGTCGATACGCAGCGCGCCGATGGCTTCCACCTGTTCTTCGCGGGGTTGCGGCAGGTCGATCAGCCATTCACCCAACGCCCGCGCTGGGCGGTTGCCCAGTAGCAAGATGCGATCGGACAGCAGCAGCGCTTCGTCAATGTCATGGGTGATCAGCACCGCCGCCGAACCCTGTTCGCGGTTGACCTTGAGCAGCAGGCGCTGCATGTCGGCGCGGGTCACTTCGTCCAGGGCGCCGAAGGGTTCATCCAGCAACAGCACCTGAGGCTGGCGCGCCAGGCAACGGGCCAATGCGGTGCGCTGGGCCATGCCGCCGGACAGCTGCGCCGGGAAGTGCTGGCGCGCATGCTCCAGGCCGACGGCGGCAATGGCATGATCGACGCGCTGGCGGCGCTCGTCAGCGCTCAAATGGGGTTGCCGGGAGAAATCCAGGCCAAAGGCGACGTTCTTTTCCAGGCTCAGCCAGGGCAACAGGCTCGGGTCCTGGAACGCCACCGCCACGCGTGGATGGGGACCATTCAAGGGCTCGCCCAACACGCGCACACTGCCGCCTTGCGGTGCCTGCAAACCGGCGAGGACGCGCAACAGACTGGACTTGCCCACGCCGCTGGGACCGAGGATCGACACCACTTCACCGGGTTGCAAGTGCAGGTCGAAGTGCTGCAACACCGGCCCGCTGGCATAGCCCAGGCAGATCCCCTGGGCGCTCAGTACGGCACTTGTCATAGGTTGGCCTGACGCTGCAGTTCAGTACGCAATTGCACCAGGCTTGGGGTCACGATCGGCACAAACGCCGACTCACGCCAACGTCGCGCAAAACCATTGCCGTGGGCGGTGAGATAGGCCTTGCCGCCGCTGGCCTGCAACTCCAGTTGCACGGCGCTGGCGGCAGTCTCCGCCAGGGCGATGCGCAGCTTGAACAACGGCACCGGTTCGGCGGCAAAACGCCCGGCAAGCAGGCCGCTTTTCAAGTCGCTGACCAAGTGGTCCAGGGTCACGCGCTGGGTTTCCAGCTCTTCGCGCAGTACCGTGCGGGTCGCGCCCAGATGGTTGGCGACTTCCGCCAGGGAACGACGTGCCAACCCGATGGACATCCCGCACTGCAGGCCCAGGAACGCCGGGCGCACCGCCGGCAGGAATGTGCGTGCGTCTTCATGCAGCAGCCAATCGCGGCTCAGCTCCACGCCATCCAAATCCAGGGCCGCCGTGTTGCTTGACTGCAAGCCGAGCAGTTCCAGATCGCGAGAGCGCTGCAAGCCCGCCACCGAGTCCGGAATGGCCAGGATAAACGGCGCGCCACCCTCCGCCAGTTCGATGGCCGCCGCCGCGACAAAACCGTTCTTGCGCAGGTTGGTCACCCAGTGCAGGCGGCCGTTGAGGGTCCAGCCATCGTTGGAAGGCTCGGCACTGATCTGCAGGGTCTCGATGCCCGACAAGAACTTCATCGCATTCGACAGCCCCGTCGCTCCCGCCAACTTGCCGCTGAGCAAATCCGGCAGCAGCTGTTCACGCAACCGTGCATTCGGACTCTGCAGCAAATACTCGATAAACGAGCGCTGGCCCCAGCACACGAACGCCGCCGCCAGGGAATGGCTGGCGACATTGGCGATGGCCTCCACGGCGCCAGCCACATCGCCGCCCAGGCCGCCCAGTTGAGCCGGCACGCCGATGCGCAACACGTTGGCCTCTGCTAGCCGTGGCAGCACTTCCTGTGGATCGCAACTGCCCACGTCCAAGGCCTGCGCCTGGATGTCGAGCCAACGGCTCAAGATGGGGTCAAGCATTCCTGTTTCTCCTTTACAGCAGGTGGGCCAACTTCAGCTTGCGGATTTTTCCCAACGGTATTGCGCCAGCTCGGGGTTCAGCGGGGTACGAGCAAACACGTTAGCGAAGTTGCACAGGGTTGCCAGGCTGACGCCCAGAATCACTTCCAGGGCCTGGCCTTCGGTGTAACCGACGGCGCGGAATGCGTCATAGCCCGCATCGCTCACATCACCCCGGGTGGCGATCACTTCGCGGGTAAAGGCAGCCAGGGTTTCATAGCGGGCATTGGGCAACTCGCCGCGTTGACGCAGGGCTTCGATGACGGCTTCCGGCAACTTGGCTTTGTTACGCGCCACGGCGGTGTGGCCGGCCACGCAGAAATCGCAGCCGTGGGTGGTGGCGGCAATCAGTTGCACCACTTCGCGGTCGGCCAAGGCAAGTTCGGATTTGGCGTTCAAAGCGGAGACGGTGATGTAAGTTTCCAGCGCGGCCGGCGCATTGGCCAGCACCGCAAGCAGATTGGGGATAAAGCCCGAGCCTTTCAGCGCGTTTTCCAGGAAAGGCTTGGCCGCTTCCGGCGCGGTTTCTGGGGTGAGCAAGGGTACACGGGACATGGAGCAGTCTCCTGATGGGTTCGTGTACCCAGTCTGTTGGTTATAAAAAATCGCCTCAATAGTCTAAAGTAGCGATTACTTGCTCTTGAGTCTTTCCATTAGATGAATTCGTCCAGTGCACTTGTCGATTGGTTATTAGACAGCCTCGAACTCGACACCAGCCTATTCCATGTGGGTCGTTATTGCGGCGACTGGCATGCGAGCACCCATGGCCTGGCGAGCGCGAGTTTCCACCTGATCGTGCAGGGCCAGTGCTGGCTGCATATCGACGGCGACGCCACGCCTCATCGCCTCGACAACGGCGATGCGGTGTTCCTGTTGCGCGACCTGGAATATCGCCTCTCCGGCGAGCCTACAGCGGTGGGTGCACAGGAATGCCCGCGTGTGCCAATGGTGCCCCTGGACAGCGCCGCCAGCGATGGCGTCGGCCTGGTGTGTGGGTTCTTTCACTTCCAGTCCGGTCTGTCGGCGATGATCGTCGACACCCTGCCCGCGTGGATCATCCTGCGGGCGGGCGATCCCTCACTGACCGCAGCGCGCAACCTGTTCGAACTGATCCTGCAAGAATGCCAGCGCCTGCCTGCGCCCTCTTCGGCCTTGCTGGAACGGCTTTGCCACCTGCTGTTTCTGTACGTACTGCGTCAACAGGTGCTGGACAACAGCGAACTGGGCGGCCTGGCGGCGCTGGGTCGGCAGCCGGCGTTTGCCGGTTTGCTGGAGCAGTTGATCGCGCACCCGGCCAATGCCTGGACCCTGGAAAGCATGGCCGCTTGCACCGGGCTGTCTCGCTCGGCGTTTTTCAAACGGTTCAATGAACTGTGCGGACAGTCACCGGGCCAGGTGCTGCTGATGATGCGCATGCGCCATGCCTGCCAGTTGTTCAAGCAGGACCACACGGTGGCGGATGTCTCGCTGGCGGTGGGTTATCAGTCGGTGGCCGCGTTTACCCGGGCGTTTCACAAGGTGACGGGGCAACAGCCTGGCGCCTATCGAAAGGCACAGGCTTAGCGTCGCAAACCGGTGCCGGGGGTGGCGCAGAGTTCGACCAGCCAATCCACAAACACCCGTACGCGTTGGGACAGTTGGCGGTGCGGCGGGTACAGCGCCGTCAAGGCCATTGTCGGCACGGCAAACCGGGGCAGTACTTCCACCAGTGTGCCTTGGGCCAGTCGTTGTCTGGCGTGATAGTACGGCGCCTGAATCAACCCGTAGCCAGCTTCGCAAGCGCAGAAGTAGCCGTCGGCGCTGTTGACTGCTACCACCTTTGGCAAATTGAGCGTACGCAATTGGGAGGCGAGTAGAAACTCCAAGCCAAACCGTTTGCCGCTGGCGGCCGAGACGTATTCGACCATCTGATGGTGGGCTAAGTCGTCGAGCGTGTCGGGCACACCCATACGGTCAAGGTAAGCGGGGCTGGCCAGGGTGATTTGATCCATCATCGCCAGCGGTCGCGCCACGAGAGAATCGTCCAGTGCCAGGCCACCGCGCAGCACACAATCGACGCCTTCACGGATCAGGTCCACGGGTCGGTCATTCAAGCCGATTTCCAACTCAATCTGCGGATACAGGGCAGTGAACGTGGGCAGTGCGGGTATCACCAGAAACCGGCCAATACCCGCCGGCATATCAATGCTCAAGGTGCCACGTGGACTCTGCCGACTGGCGGAAAACACCGCTTCAGTTTCCTCAAGATCCGACAGCAATTGCACGCAGCGCTGGTAATACGCCGCGCCATCCAGCGTCGGGCTGACCTGCCGCGTGGTGCGCTGTAACAGCTGCACACCCAGGTGCGCTTCCAACTGCTTGATCAGCACCGTCACCGAGGCACGGGGCAGTTGGAGGCTGTCGGCGGCCTTGGCAAAGCCCCGCAGTTCGACGATCCGGGTGAACACGCGCATCGCATTGAAACGGTCCAAGCGCCGGCTCCTTGAGCTGATTATTTAGAAATACCGAATAGTGTTAGTGCTTTTAGCCGGTTTATCCCGATTTTGTCGAGCGTGACAATGCAGGCCTTCCCAATCAGGAGCTGACCCCATGCACACCCGTCCACTCGGTAACAACGGTCCCCTCGTCTCCGCCATCGGCCTCGGCTGCATGGGCATGAGCGATTTCTACACGCCCGGCAGCGACACCCGGGAAGCCACCGCGACCCTGCACCGCGCGTTGGAACTCGGTGTCAACTTTCTGGATACCGCCGACATCTACGGTCCACACACCAATGAAGAACTGATCGGCAAAGCCATCACGGGTAAACGTGACCAGGTGTTCCTGGCCAGCAAATTCGGCATCGTGCGCGACCCGGCCAACCCTGCGTTGCGTGGCGTCAACGGTCGCCCCGAGTACATTCGCAAGGCGATTGACGGCACGCTGCAACGCCTCGGCGTCGACACACTGGACCTGTACTACCAGCACCGTATCGACCCGGATGTCGCCATCGAAGAAACCGTCGGCGCCATGGCCGAGTTGGTGCAACAGGGCAAGGTGCGTTACCTGGGCCTGAGCGAAGCGTCTGCCGCCACCCTGGAGCGCGCCCACAAGGTGCATCCGATCAGCGCCCTGCAAAGCGAATATTCGCTATGGAGCCGTGATCAGGAACACAACGGCTGCCTCGCCGCCTGCCAACGTCTGGGCATTGCCTTTGTGCCTTATAGCCCGCTGGGGCGTGGTTTCCTCACCGGCGCCCTGCAAAGCCCGGATGACTTCAGTGCCGATGACTACCGCCGCTTCAGCCCGCGCTTCCAGGGGGAAAACTTCGGCAAAAACCTGGAACTGGTCAAGCAAGTGCAAGCACTGGCCGCCGACAAAGGCGTGAGTGCCGGTCAACTCGCGCTGGCCTGGGTACTGGCCCAGGGTGACTTCATTATTCCGATTCCCGGCACCAAGCAGCGCAAGTACCTGGAAGAGAACGTTGCCGCCCTCGCGATCAGCCTCAGCCCGGCCGAATTGGCGGCGCTGGAAGCGATCTTCCCTGTCGAGGCACCCGCCGGCCTGCGTTACCCGGAAGCCGTGATGACCATGCTGGATATCTAAGCGAAGGAGCGCCCTTAACGGGCGCTGTTTTTTCTTGCACGACCGTACCTAAAGCTCCTCCTCGCCAAGCCGATAGCCCGATGAAGCTCCAACAAAGCCGCGTCGGTCATAAATGCTTCGTAAGGACGACCCCATGCCCCCACTGCGCTCCATCCAAGCCCGCTATACCCTGTTCCTGGTGCTGTTCGTCCTGGTGTTATTTGTGTTGACCGTAGTGGGCATCGGCCAGTTGGTCGCGCCCACGCTGCGTCACACCGAAGAACAGGTGGTGCTCAACCGCATCGCCGAGGTGGCTGAACAGATCCAGGGCGAGCTGAACAAGGTTCAGTCCCAGCAACGCAGCATCACCCAGACCATCCCGTTGCTCGACAGCGATGCCATCGACAAGGTCCTGCCTGGCCTGGTCGACCAGTACGGCGAGCTGAAAGTCTTCGGTGGCGGGATCTGGCCGCTGCCCAACCAGCGCACACCGGGGCGCAACAAGCACAGCACGTTCTGGCACCGGGATGCTTCGGGCAAACTGGCAGTCAACACTTTCTGGAACAGCGACCCCGCTCCCAACTATTACGACCAGAGCTGGTACAAAGGCGGCCTGGCCTCCCCGCGTGGACAATGCGCCTGGGCCGCCGCCTATAAGGACGACGCCAGCCAGGAGCCGCGCACCAACTGCGCCATGGCGATCCAGCGTGACGGCGCGCCCTATGGCGTCGCCACCATCGACGTGACCTTGGGCTTCTTTAATGACTTGGTAGCCAGCAAAGAAAAAGACATCGGCGGGCAAATGCTGATCGTCGAGGGCGACGGCAAGATCATCAGCAACAGTTCGCGCATCAGCGGCCCGGTGGTGTTGAAAAACATCAGCGAACTCACCGGCACCTCAGCGTTTGCCGCCCAGGTCAGCAAGGCGCTGACCAATCGAGACCAGGCGCTGCAGCGTAGCGAGTTCGACAATCAGGGCGTGGCCAGCACCTTCTATATGCGCCCGATCGGTGGCACGCCGTGGTTCCTCGCCACCGCCCTGCCCACCTCGCTGATCACTGCACAGCGCGATGACGTACTCGGCACCCTGGCCCTGCTGCAAATCCCCATGGTGTTGCTGCTGGTGCTGCTCGCGGTGTATGCGATCCGCCAACTGGTGCAGCGCATGAAGTCGCTGAAATCCAATATCGACGCGCTGTCTGCCGGCGATGCCGACCTGACGCGACGCATCACCATCCGTGCCGAAGACGAGCTAGGCGCCATTGGCCACTCAGTGAACCGTTTTATCGTCTATCTGCAGAACATGATTGGTGAAGTGACCCAGGCCACCGGCGCCATGTCGTCGAGTCTTGAGCAACTGCAACGCACCTCGGCGCACACCAACCAGATCCTGGTGCGACATGCCTCGGAGACCGATCAGACGGTCACCGCCATCACCGAAATGAGTTCCACCGCCGACACTGTCGCGCAAAACGCCGCCGAAACCGCCGCGTTCACCCAGCGCGCCAACGAGCATGCCGACCGCTCCCGCGTGGTGGTGGGTGAAGCATCCACCAGCGTCAGCGCCTTGATCGGCGAAGTGTCCAGCGCCACCCACAGCGTGGAAAACATGCGCCAGGACGCCGCACGCATCACTGAAACCCTCGGTGTGATTGGTGCGATTGCCGGCCAGACCAACCTGCTCGCCCTCAACGCGGCGATTGAAGCCGCGCGTGCCGGCGAGCAAGGCCGGGGCTTTGCGGTGGTGGCCGATGAAGTGCGTGCGCTGGCTGCCCGCACCCAGGCCAGCACCTCGCAGATCAACGACATGCTCACGCGCCTGACCGCGGGCGTCAGTTCCTCGGTGGCCGCCATGGAAAACACCCAGGCCAGTTGCCAGTCGGCGGCGGATGCCACGGCACGGGTAAACACTGGCCTAGATGAAATGGCCGGTTCGGTCAGCCATATCAACAACCTCAGCACCCAGATCGCCACGGCGGCCGAGCAGCAGAGCGCGGTGACCGAGGAGATCAACCGCAGCATGGTGCAGATCCGACAAATGGTCGAAGAACTGGTGCAGAGCGGCCATGCCACCGAAACCAATACCCAAAGCCTGCTGGAGGCGAATGGCCGGGTGATTGCCTTGATGGGTCGATTCAAGGTGCGCTGATAAACGGCTGAAACACTCCCGTGCAATGTGCGGGAGTGGGACTATTCTGACAGCTCCTAGTCGCAACACAGGAGGTGTGCCGTGCGAGCTGCCGAGCAGTCGGTCCGTTTGGAGCGGATCAGTCAGGAACGCTTTATCCGAGCCCCCATTGAGGCCGTCTACGACTATGTGACCCAACCGGATCGCTGGCACGAATGGCACCCCACGTCCCTCAGCGCCGATACCGGCACCACCGGTTCATTGCCTGCCGGTGCACGTTTTACCGAGTTCATTGACTTGCTGGGGGTGCGCGTGCCCATGAGTTACCGCGTGCAGATCGCCCGGCGCCCTGGCGAATTCAAGACAGTGTTCACCTCCCTGGCCGTTGATGGCTCCATTCACTACTACCTGCTGCCTCATCAGGGCGGCACGCTGTTCAAGCGGGTGCTGACCTACGAGACCGAGTTGCAATTGGCCACCTTGCATGAACGCATGATCGAGTTGTCGACCATTGCCCTGGGCCAGCTCAAGCACCGCTTGGAAAACCCACCCTTCGTATAATTTGGAAACATTCCCAACCGGTAGGCGCTGGCTTGCCTGCGATGACAGCGTCATGATCGCCGCCATCCCAACGGCCCTCTCCTACACACGAGTTCCTATGAAAACCACATTGCGCCTGGCCCTGCTGTCAGCCCTGTTCACCACCACCCTGGCCCAGGCCGCCGACCTGATTCCCATCGACGTGCACCGTGACGCCAACTGCGGTTGCTGCAAAAAATGGATCAGTCACCTGGAAAGCAACGGTTTCAAGGTCAATGACCACGTCGAAGCCGACATGAGCGCCGTCAAGCAACGCCTGGGCGTGGCGCCGCGCCTGGGTTCGTGTCACACCGCCGTGATCGACGGCAAGTTCGTCGAAGGCCACGTGCCCGCGGAACAGGTGCTGGCGTTGCGCAACCGCGATGACCTGCTGGGCCTCGCCGCGCCGGGCATGCCCATGGGCTCACCGGGCATGGAAGTCGAAGGCCGCAGCGAGGCCTATCAAGTCATCGGCCTGACCCGTGAAGGCAAAGACGTGGTGGTGGCGCAATACCCGGCGCAATGATCGCCGGCTATCTAGGGTTATTCTTCGCGGCGTTTGGCGCCGCGACGCTGTTGCCTCTGCAGTCGGAAGCCGTGCTGGTGGGTCTGCTGCTCAGCGGGCATTACAGCCTGTGGCTGCTGCTGGGCGTTGCCACGCTGGGCAATGTGCTGGGCTCGGTGGTGAACTGGTGGCTGGGGCGCTGGGTCGAGCACTTCAAGGGGCGACGCTGGTTTCCCGTCAGCGACAAGCCGTTGGACAAAGCCCGTAACCATTACCAGCGTTGGGGCCATTGGACGTTGTTGCTCAGTTGGGTGCCGATCATTGGCGACCCGCTGACGTTGGTCGCTGGGGTGATGCGTGAGCCGTTGTGGCGTTTTTTGCTGCTGGTGACCCTGGCCAAAAGCCTGCGTTATGGCGCACTCGCTGCCGTGACCTTGCACTGGGTGTTAATCCCCAGTTAATCGCCCCGCAACAGCATCCGAGCACCCTTCCCGGAGCCTTGCCAATGCCTCTGATCCGCGCTTTTTGCATCGCCGGCCTGCTCGCCGCCAGTACCGCACCCGCCTTCGCCGCCACCTATGGCCCCGAGCTGCAAGGCTTTGAATACCCCTATCCACTCAAGCATTTCGACTTTCAATCCCAGGGCAAGTCCCTGCAAATGGGCTATATGGACGTGCCCGGCAAAGGGCAGGCCAACGGTCGCAGCGTGGTGCTGATGCACGGCAAGAACTTCTGCGGCGCCACCTGGGAGGGCTCGATCAAGGCCCTGAGCGACGCCGGTTACCGGGTCATTGCGCCGGACCAGATCGGCTTTTGCAGCTCCAGCAAGCCTGACCATTATCAATACAGTTTCCAGCAGTTGGCGACCAACACCCATCAACTGCTGGAAAAACTCGGCATTCAAAAGGCCACCGTTATTGGCCATTCCACCGGTGGCATGCTCGCCACCCGGTATGCGCTGATGTACCCCGAACAGACTGAACAGCTGGCGATGGTCAACCCGATTGGCCTGGAAGACTGGAAGGCGCTGGGCGTGCCGTCGCTCACCGTCGACCAATGGTATGCGCGTGAACTGAAAGTCAGCGCCGACGGCATTCGCAACTACCAACTCAACACCTATTACGTCGGGCGCTGGAAGCCCGAGTACGAGCGTTGGGTGGACATGTATGCCGGTCTGAGCAACGGCCCGGGGCATACCCTGGTCGCATGGAACTCGGCGCTGATTTACGACATGATCTTCACCCAGCCGGTGTACTACGAATTCAAGAACCTGCAGATGCCCACGCTGCTGCTGATCGGCACGTCCGATAACACCGCCATCGGCAAAGATGTCGCGCCGCCAGCAGTCAAGGCCAAGCTCGGCAACTATGCCGTGCTCGGCAAGCAAGTGGCCCAGTTGATTCCCCATGCGACCCTGGTGGAATTCCCGGGCTTGGGGCATGCACCGCAGATGGAGGAACCGGCTCGGTTTCACACAGCGCTGTTGCAGGGTTTGAACGCGCTTTAATCCAACCTATTTCGAGGCACTCGTGAATGTCGGTACAGATTGCAGTCATTGATGATTGGCAGAGTGTGGCCAGTGGCGTGGTGGATTGGTCAGTGCTTGAGGGCGTGGGCCAGGTGCATTTCCTGCACGATTACCCAGCCGATACCGCCGCCATGATCGAGCGTTTGCGGGGCTTCGAGGTGATTTGCGTGATGCGCGAACGCTCGACCTTCGACAAGACCCTACTGCAGGGTCTGCCCAAACTTAAATTGCTGGTCACTGGCGGCCTGCGCAACGCGGCCATCGACATTCCGGCGGCCAAGGCGCTGGGCATCACGGTCTGCGGCACCGACAGCTATAAACACGCCGCGCCGGAGTTGACCTGGGCGCTGATCATGGCTTCCACCCGCAATCTGCTGGCCGAGGCCAATTCCTTGCGCGCCGGCCAGTGGCAGATTGGCCTGGGCGGTGACCTGCATGGCAAGACCCTGGGCATTCTCGGCCTCGGCAGCATCGGCCAGAAAGTGGCGCGGTTTGCCCAGGCGTTCGGCATGCGGGTGATTGCCTGGAGTGAAAACCTCACGCCGGAACGCGCGGCGGAATCGGGCGTGACCTGGGTCAGCAAGCAAGCGTTGTTTGAACAGGCGGATATTCTCACCGTCCACCTGGTGCTCAGCGACCGCAGCCGTGGGTTGGTGGATGCCGAAGCACTGAGCTGGATGAAACCAAGCGCTCGCTTGGTCAATACGGCGCGCGGGCCGATTGTGGATGAGTCGGCGCTGGTGCAGGCGTTGGAAAACGGTCGCTTGGCGGGAGCGGCGCTGGATGTGTATGCCGAGGAGCCGTTGCCGATGGATCACCCCTTCCGCCGCCTGCCCAATGTGCTGGCGACGCCGCATGTGGGGTATGTGAGTGAACAGAATTACCGGCAGTTTTACGCGCAGATGATCGAAGATATTCACGCGTGGGCGAGCGGCATGCCCATTCGCGTGCTGGGCTGACGCACCATTCAAGGGCAACCCGCATGTGGTGAGCAAGCTTGCCCTGCGCTGGGGCGCTAAGCGGCGCTGATGTCGAGATCCGGTCGGGAGCGCTTCGCACTCCAGCGCAGGGCAAGCCTACTCACTACATACCGGTGTTTTCTACGAGAGCATATGGTTACAAGTTTTTGTCCTACAAAATTCTCCTCGAAACCCTACAAGCTCTAGGATCTGTCCTAGACTCATGACCGATGGGTCCGTTCGAAAACAAAAACCCCGCAAAAAATCGAAACTTTCCAACTCTGCCGTAGGTCCAGTTTTAAGGTAAGGCGTGCACGCGTGGTTCACGCGAAATGCCCGTCCATCCAATCTTTTTTGGCTAACCGTGCAACTGGCATACGCCTTGCCAGTTTGTACAGTGCTTGTGCGCCTGGCCGCAGGATGTGGCCATCGGAGCTAATGGCAGCGGGCCATTAGCCGACCAACATGTGGGAGAGAACTATGATCAGTGCCGCTGTAGATATTCAGGGAGAGCGTGTCAGTCAGCCGGTAGGGGGACCTTCGTTGGTCGACCTGCCCACCACTGTGCGGCCGATCGTGAGTCAGAATCCTAATCGCAAGAAAGTCCTGTTCGTGACCTCTGAATTTGCCGACCTGGTGAAAACCGGCGGCCTGGGCGACGTGTCCGCGGCCCTGCCCCGCGCCATGGCCCACCTGCACGACGTGCGGGTGTTGATTCCCGGTTACCCGCAGGTGATGGAAAGCGATAACCCGATCCATATCATCGGTGAGCTGGGCGGCCACGCCGCGCTGCCGCCGTGCAAGATCGGGCGCATGGACCTCAAGGACGGCCTGGTCATTTATGTCCTGATCTGCCCCGAGCTGTACGAGCGCGAAGGCACGCCCTACGGCGCCAATAACGGCCGCGACTGGCCGGACAACCACATTCGTTTCGCCCGCCTGGGCCTGGCCGCCGCCGACATGGCCGCCAACCTTGCGCAAATCCACTGGTGCCCGGACCTGGTGCATGCCCACGACTGGCCCGCTGGCCTGGCGCCGGCATACATGCACTGGCGTGGGTCACGCACGCCGACGCTGTTCACCATTCATAACCTGGCTTATCAGGGCGTGATCAGCCTGGCCTCGACGCCGGAACTGGGCATTCCACCCCACGCCTTGCAGCAGGAAGGCATGGAGTTCTACGGCAAGATGTCGTACCTCAAGGCCGGCATGGCGTATTCCAGCCACATCACCACGGTGAGCGCCACCTACGCCCGGGAAATCACCACCCCGGAATTCGGCTGCGGCCTTGATGGCTTTCTTGCCAGCAAGACCCAGCAAGGCTTGCTCAGCGGCATTCCCAACGGCATTGAAGACAGCTGGGAAACCTCCACCGACCCGCACCTGACCCACAACTTCAACATCGGCGACTGGGAAGGCAAAGCGGTCAACGCAGCCCAAGTGCGCGAGCTGTTTGGCCTGAGTGAATCCACCGGCCCGCTGTTCGCCGTGGTCTCACGCCTGGTGTTTCAAAAAGGCCTGGACCTGACCGAAGCCGTGGCCAGCTTTATTGTCGAGCAAGGTGGTCAGATCGCGATCATCGGTCGCGGCGAGCCGGAAGAAGAAAACGCCATGCGTGAACTGGCGCTGCGCTTCCCTGGGCAGATCGGTGTGCGTATCGGCTTCAACGAGACCGATGCCCGGCGCATGTTCGCCGGCAGTGACTTCCTGCTGATGCCATCGCGCTACGAGCCGTGCGGTCTGAGCCAGATGTACGCCCAGCGCTTCGGTTCGCTGCCCGTTGCGCGTAACACCGGCGGCTTGGCCGACACCATCGAAAATGGCGTGACCGGCTTCCTGTTCAATGAATCCACAGTCGAGAGCTACAAAGAAGCCTTGAGCCGCGCGTTCAAGGTGTTTGCCTACCCTGGCCTGCTCAATGCCATGCGCTGCCGAGCGATGACGCAACCGTTCAACTGGAGCCAGGCGGTGGAACCCTACGCCGAACTGTACGAACAGCTTGTGGCCAAGGCCTTGGGGAAATCCGCTAAATAATCAACGGGAGGTCTCTATAGATGCCGTTACGGACTCTGGAAACCTGGCCCCACGGCGCAATCATGCTGGACGCGCAACACACGCGTTTTGCCTTGTGGGCGCCAGACGCGTTTTATGTCAGCGTTGAATTGGAAAACGGCAAGTCCATTGCCATGCTACCGCAGGCGGAAGGCTGGTTTGATACCGAAATAGCGTGCCCGGCGGGCACGCGCTACCGTTTCAATATCGACGGGGAAGTGGATGTACCCGACCCTGCCTCCAGGGCCCAGGCCTCGGATGTGCACGGTTGGAGCCTGGTGGTCGATCCCCTCGCCTATCCATGGCGCCACAGCCAGTGGCAAGGCCGTCCCTGGCACGAAGCCGTCATTTATGAGCTGCATGTCGGCGCAATGGGCGGCTACGCCGGCGTCGAGAAGCACCTGCCACGCCTCGCCGAGCTGGGTGTGACCGCGATTGAATTGATGCCGTTGGCGCAATTCCCCGGCGAACGCAACTGGGGCTATGACGGCGTCCTACCCTATGCACCCCAGGCTTCCTACGGCACGCCTGATCAACTCAAGCACCTGATCGACAGCGCCCACGAACACGGCCTGGCGGTGATCCTCGACGTGGTCTACAACCACTTCGGCCCCGATGGCAACTACCTCGGCCAGTACGCCAAAGGTTTCTTCCAGGAAGACGTGCACACGCCCTGGGGCGCCGGTATCGACTTCGACCGGCGTGAAGTGCGGGACTTCTTCCTGGATAACGCCTTGATGTGGCTGCTCGAATACCGTTTCGACGGCCTGCGCCTGGACGCGGTCCATGCCATCGACAACCCTGATTTTCTGAAACAACTGGCTCACCGCGTTCGCGAACAAGTCGACACTGGCCGACACGTCTGGCTGATGCTGGAAAACGAGCTCAATCAGGCCAGCCTGCTGCAACACGATTTCGACGCGCAATGGAATGATGACTTTCATAACGTCCTGCACGTACTGCTGACCGGCGAAACCGACGCCTACTACAGTGACTTCGCCGAGGAGCCTACCGCCAAATTGGCGCGCTGCCTGGGCGAAGGCTTCATCTTCCAGGGGCATACCACTCGGCATGGTCATGAACGCGGCGAACCCAGTGGGCACCTGCCGCCAAGCGCGTTTGTGGCGTTTTTGCAGAACCATGACCAGATCGGCAACCGCGCGCTGGGCGAGCGCCTGCATCAGCTGTGCTCGCCACAAGCGTTGAACGCGGCGACCACCCTCCTGCTGCTTTCACCGATGATCCCGCTGATGTTCATGGGCGACGAAGTCAACGCCAGCGAGCCGTTCCTGTTCTTCACCGACCATCACGGCGAGTTGGCCGAAGCGGTACGTGAAGGACGGCGCAATGAGTTTGCTGATTTCGCCGCGTTCAAGGATCCGGAACGACGTGAACGCATTCCCGATCCCAACGACGCGACCACCTTTGAACAATCGGCCCCCTCGTTTACCGACAACCCGCACGCCCAGTTCTACCGCCAACTGCTGAACCTGCGCCACCACCATATCGTGCCGCACTTGCCGGGCAGCCTCGCGCTGGGTGCGCAGGTGCTGGCCGAGGGGGCCGTCAGCGCACGCTGGCGCCTGGGCAACGGCAGCCTGTTGCAGATCGACCTCAACCTGAGCGCCGCGCCGCTGGATCACCCGGCGGCGGGCGCTGTCCTTTTCGAAACGCCTGCCAACCTCGGCGCCCATCTGCCGGCGTACAGCGCACGCGTTACCCTATCCCCTGTTGGAGAGCACCCTTGAGCGAAGCGAACCTGGAAATCCTCGCCAGCCGAGCGGGCCTGGCCGTCGATTGGATCGACGCAAACGGCCGCCCGCAACGTGTGAAACCCGACGCTTTGCGCGCCGTTCTCAAAGGCCTCGGCCACCCGGCCGACAGCGATGCCGAGATCGACGCCAGCCTGCTTGAACTGGAACAGGCACAACAAGACAAACACCTGCCACCGTTGATGACCATCGACAGCGGCGAAGGCCTGGATCTGGCCCGTTACTTTGAACCGGACACCCTGTGCCGGGTCAGCCTCGAAGACGGTGAAACCCTGGAGCTGCGCCTCGATGGCGACGCCGTGTTGCCCGGCGTTATCGCCCTCGGTTATCACCAAGTGCATATCGCCGAGCAGACGTTCACCCTGGCCGTCGCCCCCGCCCACTGCTACAGCGTCGCCGAGGCCGTCGACAGTCGCCCCGCCCGTGCCTGGGGCCTCAGCGCGCAACTGTATAGCTTGCGCCGCCTGGGCGATGGCGGTTTTGGCGACACCCTGGCCCTGGAACATCTGGCCCGTTCGGCTGCCGAACGCGGGGCCGATGCCTTGGCAATCAGCCCGATGCACGCCATGTTCAGCGCCGACACCGCGCGCTACAGCCCGTATTCGCCCTCCAGTCGCTTGTTCCTCAACAGCTTGTACGCCTCGCCCGGTTGCATCCTGGGTGAGCGCGAAGTGCGCAACGCCATTGAATCCCTCGGCCTGACGGATGAACTGCACGACCTGGAACAACACAGCCTGATCGACTGGCCCACAGCTGCCAAGGCCAAGCAGCGTCTGATGCGGACGCTGTACGAAGACTTCCGCCACGGCCAGCATCCACAACACGCCGATTTTCTGAGTTTCCGCCAGGCCGGTGGTGAAGCGCTGGAAAACCATTGCCGCTTCGAAGCGGTGCAAGCCGCGCGCGCCGCCAAAGGTGAGGATCTTGACTGGCGCCACTGGCCCGAAGACTGGCGCAACCCGCAGAGTCCGGCACTCGCAGCCTTTGCCGCAGAAAACCAGGATGAGATCGGCTACTTCGCCTTCAGCCAATGGCTGATCGCCCGCTGCCTGGAACGCGCGCAACAAGCCGCTCGCGGCAGTGGCATGGGCGTCGGATTGATCGCCGACCTGGCCGTGGGCGCCGACGGCGGCGGCAGCCAAGCCTGGAGCCGCCAGGATGAACTGCTCGCGGACCTGACCGTGGGCGCGCCACCCGACATTCTCAATCGCGCCGGGCAAGGCTGGGGCATCTCCGCGTTCTCGCCTGAAGGCCTCAAGCGCAACGGCTTCCGCGCCTTTATCGAGATGCTGCGCGCCAACTTCGCCCATGCCGGTGGCCTGCGTATCGACCATGTGATGGGCCTGCAACGCCTGTGGGTGATGCCCATGGACGCCTCGCCGCGTGAAGGCGCCTACCTGTATTACCCAGTGGACGACCTGTTGCGCCTGCTGGCCCTGGAATCCCATCGCCACCAAGCCATCGTGCTTGGTGAAGACCTGGGCACGGTGCCGGACGGCCTGCGCGAAAAACTCATCGCCCGCTCGATCCTCGGCATGCGCGTGTTGCTGTTCGAGCAAAACCACGACGGCCAGTTCAAGCCGATCCTTGACTGGACGGACAACGCCCTGGCCACCACCAGCACCCACGACTTGCCGACGCTCAACGGCTGGTGGCACAGCCGCGATATCGACTGGAACATCCAGCTCGGCCTTATCGATGCGCCTACCGTGGAGCAATGGAGCGAACACCGCCTGCGCGAACGCCAGGCACTGCGTCAGGCCTTGAGCCAGGACCCGCAGAACTTCGTCGATGAGATCCGCAATGAGACCGACCACATGATCGACGCCAGCGTGCGCTACCTCGGCCACACCCGCGCACCGTTGGTGCTGTTGCCGTTGGAGGATGCGCTCGGCGTCGAGGAGCAAGCCAACCTGCCCGGTACCACCGACACCCACCCCAATTGGCGCCGTCGCTTTGTGGGTGAGGCCTCCAGCCTGCTCGACAATGCCGGGGCCGCCCGCCGCCTCGAACTGTTGGCCGTCGCGCGCAACCAAGCCTATGAGCGTGACCGATGAAAGCACTGCCCCTGCGCGCTACCCAGCGCCTGCAATTTCATAAAGGTTTTACCCTGGACGACGCGGTGCCCCTGGTGCCCTACTTCGCCCACCTCGGCATCAGCCACCTGTACGCTTCACCGCTGCTCAGCGCCCGCGCCGGCTCCATGCACGGCTACGACGTGGTCGACCCCACCCGCGTCAACCCTGAACTGGGTGGCGAAGCCGCCTTGCGCCGCCTGGTCGCCGCGTTGCGTGAACACGGCATGGGCCTGATCCTCGATATTGTTTCCAACCATATGGCCGTGGGTGGCGCGGATAACCCTTGGTGGCTGGACCTGCTGGAATGGGGGCGCATGAGCCCCTACAGCGAGTTCTTCGATATCCAGTGGCATTCGCCCGACCCGCTGCTCAAAGGCCAGTTGCTGATGCCGTTCCTCGGCAGCGACTACGGCGAAGCCTTGCAGACTGGCACCGTGACCCTGCAGTTCGATGCCACCCACGGCGCGTTCTACGTCGAGCATTACGAGCATCGCTTTCCGATCTGCCCACGGGATTACGCGGCAATTTTGGGTAGCGATGAATTACTCAAGCCCTTGTCCGACCGCTTCAGCGCCCTGGCCTATCAGGATGATGCTTACCACGAGGCCACCTGGCTCAAACAAGCCCTGGCCGAACGGGCCACTGAAGACGAAGTACGCCAGGCCATCAACAGACAGTTGGCGACGTTCGACTTTGACCGCCTGCACCACCTGCTCGAACAACAGGCCTATCGACTCGCCAGCTGGCGCACCGCAGCGGACGATATCAACTGGCGGCGCTTCTTCGATGTCAATGAACTGGGCGGCTTGCGCGTGGAACGCACCGCCGTATTTGAAGCCACCCACGGCAAGATTTTCGAACTGATCAGCGAAGGTTTGGTGGATGGCCTGCGTATCGACCATATCGACGGCCTGGCCGACCCGCGCGGGTATTGCCGCAAGCTGCGGCGCCGGGTGGATTCGCTGTCACCGCAGCGGCATTTACCGATCTTCGTGGAAAAAATCCTCGGTGAAGGCGAAACCCTGCGCGAAGACTGGCAGGTGGACGGCACCACCGGCTACGAATTCATGAACCAGCTGTCGCTGCTGCAACATCACCCGGACGGTTTTGAACCTTTGGCCGAACTGTGGACCCGTCACAGCGAACGGCCCTCGGCCTTCCTCGAGGAAGCGCGACTGGCGCGCCAGCAAATCCTCAACGGCTCACTCGGCGGCGACTTCGAAAGTGTGGCCCAGGCCTTGCTGCAAGTAGCCCGCGACGATGTGATGACCCGCGACCTGACCCTAGGCGCCATCCGCCGCGCGTTGCAGGAACTGATCGTGCATTTCCCGGTGTACCGCACCTACATCAGCGCACGTGGCCGCAGCGACGCTGACGACCAAGTGTTCCAACACGCCATGGACGGCGCACGCACCACCTTAGGCGAAGGCGACTGGCCGGTACTCGATCACCTGGAAAAATGGTTGGGCGGTCAACCCTGGCGCAATCGCCCGGTAGGCCGTGAACGCAAGATCCTCAAGCATGCCTGCGTGCGTTTCCAGCAATTGACGTCGCCCGCCGCCGCCAAGGCCGTGGAGGACACCGCGTTCTATCGCTCGGCGGTACTGCTGTCGCGCAACGACGTGGGCTTCAGCACAGAGCAGTTCAGCGCGCCCTTGGCCGACTTTCATGCTGTCAACCAGCAGCGTTTGCGGACCTTCCCCGACAACCTCCTGGCGACCGCCACCCACGACCACAAACGCGGCGAAGACACCCGTGCGCGCCTGGCGGTGCTGAGTGAATGCGCGCCGTGGTTTGTTGAACAGGTGGAACACTGGCGCACTCTGGCCGCTCCATTGCGAACCGACACCGCCCCCTCGGCCGGCGACGAATTGATCCTCTATCAAGTCTTGCTCGGCAGTTGGCCGTTGGATCAGGGCAATGAGTTTGACGGCTACCAGCAGCGCCTGTGGCAGTGGCAACAAAAGGCCCTGCGCGAAGCCAAGTTGCAGAGCAGCTGGAGCGCGACCAACGAGGCCTATGAACAAGGCGTCGAAACGTTCCTTTCACGGCTGTTGCTCAGCGATGAAGGCCACGCGCTGCGCACCGCCATCGGCAATGCCGCTCAGGCGATTGCCCCGGCGGGCGCGTTGAACAGCCTGGCGCAATCCTTGCTTCGTATGACCGTGCCGGGTGTGCCGGACCTGTACCAGGGCGATGAGTTCTGGGACTTCAGCCTGGTAGACCCGGACAACCGTCGCCCGGTGGATTTCAGCGCACGGCAACAGGCGCTGGCGACTCCACCGGACATCGGCGAACTGCTGTTCAACTGGCGCGACGGGCGTATCAAACAGGCGTTGATTGCTCAGGTGCTGGCCTTGCGCAAGGCCCTGCCTGAATTGTTCCGCAGCGGCACCTACACGCCGCTGGAAGTGGTCGGCGAGCACGCTGACCGGGTGGTCGCATTCTCTCGCGAACACCAGGGCAAGTACCTGCTGGTGTTGGTGCCACGCTGGCCCCATCACCTGCTTGAAAACGGTGTGCACCCTCAGATCAATGCGCAGGTTTGGGGCGATACACGGGTGAAATTACCGTTCGCCGCCACAACGCAAAACTGGAAGGGACTTTTTCATACAGGCGCAGTCACACCAGACAAGGAGCTGTTGGTTAGCGCTGCCCTGGGGGATTTCCCGGTCAATGTCTTTATCAATCCTGATGATCAAGAAAGCTGAAAATTTTCTGTGAGGAGCATTGTGATGAGTACTGAAGACAAACGCATACGCGAACTGGCGCATCAGATCTGGGAGTCCGAAGGCAAACCCCATGGTGAAGATGCACGCCACTGGGAGATGGCGCGCAAACTGGCGGAAGCCGAAGCGCTGACGCCAAGCAAGCCCAAGGCAGCGGCCAAGCCCAAGGCCAGCGCTCCCAAGCCGCCGGCGAAAGCCAAGCTGGCGCCTCCTCCCAAGCCTGCCGCCGAGAAGAAGCCGAAGGCGCCGCGCAAGCCCGCCAGCTGACCCGACCTGTAGGAGCCGGCTTGCCGGCGATCGCGCAATCGCAGTCGACGCAGAGGTTGACAGTACCGCCGCTATCGCCCGCCAGCCCGCTCCAAAAATGATTTGGACTTATAAG
>NZ_JBBGYS010000033.1:0-80301 GCF_037479595.1 Pseudomonas sp. MYb541
CTAACTGTAGGAGCCGGATTGCCGGCGATGGCGGTCCTGAGGGCCTCATCGCCGGCAAGCCGGGCTCCTACAGGGGAAGTGTTGGTAACGAATGATCAGCGCACAGCAAAACGCCCGGTGCATTCCCATGCACCGGGCGTTTTGTCATAGCGGCCTAATCAATCGTTACTGAAACAACGACTCACTCGACAAGCCATTCTTCTCCAGGATCTCACGCAAGCGCTTGAGCCCTTCCACCTGGATCTGCCGCACCCGCTCACGGGTCAGGCCGATCTCCAGGCCTACGTCTTCCAGGGTGCTGCTCTCATGGCCGCGCAGGCCGAAGCGGCGAATCACCACCTCACGCTGCTTGTCCGTGAGCTCCGACAACCACTGGTCAATGCTTTGGGAAAGATCATCGTCCTGCAACAGCTCGCAAGGATCGGTAGGACGATCATCCGTCAGGGTGTCCAGCAGGGTTTTATCCGAATCAGGACCCAGCGAGACATCGACCGAAGACACGCGCTCATTGAGACCGAGCATGCGCTTGACCTCTCCTACCGGTTTTTCCAGCAGGTTGGCGATTTCTTCGGGCGAAGGTTCATGATCGAGTTTTTGGGTAAGCTCACGCGCTGCCCGCAGGTAGACGTTGAGCTCCTTGACCACATGGATCGGCAACCGGATCGTGCGGGTCTGATTCATGATCGCCCGTTCGATGGTCTGGCGAATCCACCAGGTGGCATAGGTCGAAAAGCGGAAGCCCCGCTCGGGGTCGAACTTCTCCACAGCCCGGATCAGGCCCAGGTTGCCTTCCTCGATCAGGTCCAACAGGGACAGCCCACGATTGACGTAGCGTCGGGCGATTTTCACCACCAGGCGCAGGTTGCTTTCAATCATGCGCTTACGCCCAGCCGGATCGCCCTTTTGCGACAAACGCGCAAAATGGACTTCTTCTTCGGGGGTCAGCAGAGGGGAAAAGCCGATTTCATTGAGGTACAGCTGGGTCGCATCGAGCGCCCGCGTGTAGTCAATGTACTTGTGTTGCTTTAACGCGGTGGAGTTCTTGGACTTGGTGCGAACTGAAGGTACAGCAGGTCCCTCATTCGACATCGATTCCGTATCGATACCGGTCTCCATAAGGAGAACCTCATCGTCGATGTCAAACTCCGGCGCTTCTTTACTGAGAGCCATTGTTATAGTCCTTTGGTGAGTTCGACCTCAAGCTCAAGCGGCGCCTTTATCCTTGGCAACGCTGGAGCCTGTTCCTTCTACGTGAGGGAACAGGCTGTGCAACACATCAACGACGGGGTAGGAATTGCAGTGGATCTACAGGCTTCCCTTGGCGGCGAATCTCAAAGTGCAGTTTCACCCGGTCTGTACCAGTTGACCCCATTTCGGCAATTGTCTGTCCGACCTTGACCTGCTGCCCCTCCCGAACCAACAGCCTACGGTTATGGCCGTAAGCACTGACGTAGGTATCGCTGTGTTTGATGATGACCAGCTCGCCGTAGCCCCGTAAACCACTCCCGGCGTACACCACTGTCCCATCAGACGCAGCTAAAACAGGCTGTCCCAAATCTCCGGCGATATCAATGCCTTTATTCAAACTACCGTTTGAAGAGAATTTTCCAATTAACACCCCGTTTGAGGGCCATCCCCAACCGGTCGGCGCAGGCCCGGCAGGTGGCAACGGCGCGGGTGCCGGCTTGGCCGCAGGGGTCGGCGTGGCGGTGCCTGCAGGCCGGGTGATGATGGTGGTTTTGCTCGAAGACGACGGCGAAGATCCGGTGTTTGTCACAACTGCCGTAGGCGTTGAACCGGTGCGCCCGTCGAAGCGAATCGTCTGACCCGGATGTATCGTGTAGGGCACGGGAATATTGTTACGAGCTGCAAGTGCCTTGTAATCCCAACCATAACGGAAGGCGATCGAGAACATCGTGTCGCCCTTGCGCACCACGTATTGCCCGGTGGTCACCGTCGGTTTCTGCGGGACCGCATTATTACGGTCAACCACCCGCGCGCCGCTGCTTGGCGAGCTGGAGCATCCTACCAACACGGAACTGAAGACGAGGCCAAGCACCAGTCGATGAAAGCTTGTTTTACTCATACGCTGCGCAAGACCTGTGAGACTCACCCGCCGCTCCCTTTATGGTGGCTGAACATGAATGCCTGTATCAGGCTTGAAATATGACGCAAGTATAACTGGGCATTGGCTTTTTACCGGCACACGACTGAAACGAAAAATTCATCGCGTTTAATGCCGACGCCCGATCATGTTGACTCGATGGACCCCGCCGTAAGACACATCCCCGCCAACAGAATTCACTGCCTGCAAACAAATGCTCAGGCCAGCGGCCCATTGAGCAGCGGCACGAAGCGCACAGCGCCCAGTACATGCCGGGAAAACCCTTCTTCCTCACGGATAATGAGCATCAATTGTTGCACTTCACCGGAGCCCACCGGGATGACCAGCCGTCCGCCTGGAGCAAGTTGATCGAGCAACGCCTGGGGCACATCGGTGGCCACGGCGGTGACGATAATGCCGTTGTAAGGCGCCAGCGCCGGCCAGCCTTCCCAGCCATCGCCCCAGCGAAACACCACGTTGCGCAGGTTCAATTCGACCAGGCGTTCCTTGGCACGGTCTTGCAGCACCTTGATGCGCTCGACCGAGAACACCCGCTCCACCAGTTGCGCCAGCACGGCGGTCTGGTAGCCGGAGCCGGTGCCGATCTCCAGCACTTTGTCCAAAGGCCCCGCCGCCAGCAGCAGCTCGCTCATGCGCGCCACCATATACGGCTGGGAGATGGTCTGGTTGTGGCCGATGGGCAGCGCGGTGTCTTCGTAGGCTCGGTGGGCCAGGGCTTCATCGACAAACAGATGCCGAGGCGTGCGCCGGATCACTTCCAGCACCTGAGCGTTGGACAACCCCTCTTCGTACAAGCGCTGGATCAAGCGTTCGCGGGTACGCTGGGACGTCATCCCGATCCCCCGGCGCAGCAAGTCGTCTTGTTCACGGCCCATCAGCGCAGCCCCTCCAGCCAGCCATCGAGACCACTGAAGGCATCACTGAAGGTGCGATCAAATTGCAACGGGGTAATCGACACATAGCCTTGCATCACGGCATGAAAGTCCGTGCCCTCACCGCCATCTTCCGCATCACCCGCTGCCGCAATCCAATAGCCTGCCTTGCCACGCGGGTCGACCACCTTCAACGGCGCCGCCGCGCGGGCACGATGCCCCAGGCGCGTCAGTTGGATGCCGCGAATATGGTCGAGGGGCAAGTTGGGAATATTGACGTTGAGCACCGTGCGCGGCGGCAGGCTCAGGGAACCATGGGCCTCGACCAGCTTGCGCGCGAAATACGCAGCAGTCGGCAAGTTATCCAGCTGGCGCGAAGCAAACGAAAAGGCGAACGCCGTACGCCCCAGGAAGCGACCTTCAAGCGCCGCGGCCACGGTGCCGGAATACAGCACGTCGTCGCCCAGGTTGGCGCCGAGGTTGATACCCGACACAACCAGGTCCGGCTCATGATCCAGCAGGCTGTTGATCGCCAGGTGGACGCAGTCGGTGGGGGTGCCGTTCACGCTGATAAAGCCATTGGCCAGGACTTGCGGGTGCAGCGGACGGTCGAGCGTCAGCGAACTGCTGGCGCCGCTCTTGTCCTGGTCGGGGGCAACCACCACGCACTCGGCGTAATCTTCCAGCGCAGCATAGAGCGCGGCAAGACCGGGTGCGGTGGCACCGTCATCGTTTGATATCAGAATACGCATGGGTTGTCCGTCTGCCCCACCGGCACCAGATCAACAAGCTCGCGCACCAAGACAGTGGCGAAGCATCCGGCCGGCAGGACGAATTCCAATTGCAGAATGTCCAGCGAGGGATAATGCCACGTCAAACCGCCAATGGGCAGTCGCAGAATGCGACGTTCCTGGCTCATGCCGGCATTCACCAGCCAATCACGCAAGTCGGCTTCACCGGCGGCGACCGCCTGTTCAAGCTCAAAAGTTGCCCCCGTGGCAGGCGAATCACCTTCGCCCCACTGTGGTCCGGTCGGGTGCAGGTCCAGGATCGCCAAGCGTGGGTCGCTGCATTCAGCCTCCCCCGCCGGGAAAAAACTGCGGCTGTCGGTAAAGGCCAGCAAGTCGCCAACCTGGGCGCGCTGCCATGAACCGTCGGCCACACGCGCCGCCAACACTTTGTTGAACAGGAAGCTGCGCGCCGTGGACAGCAACCGCGATCGCACGTTGCGCTGTTCCGGCAACGCCTTGCGAGCGGCCCACTCACGGGCGTCGACCACGTTGCCGCCGTTGTGGCCAAAACGCTGCGCGCCGAAGTAGTTGGGAATGCCGTGTTGTGCAATCAGTTGCAACCGCGCGTCGATGGCGGCGGTGTCACCGGCCAACTGGGTCAGGCGCAAGGTGAAACCATTGGCTGAGTGCGCACCGCGTTGCAGCTTGCGCTTGTGGCGGGCGGTCTTGAGGACCTTGAGCGTGTCGTTCTCCGCCGCGCTCATGTCCGGATCGGCCTTGCCGGGCAGTTGCACGCTGAACCATTGGCGGGTCAACGCCTGGCGATCCTTGAGCCCGGCGTAGCTGACCGTGCGCAGTGGCACGCCCGCCGCCTTGGCGATGCGCCGCGCGGCTTCTTCTGTATTGAGGCCGCGCTTCTCAACCCACAACCACAGGTGCTCACCCTCGCCGGTCAGAGGGATATCCAGCACTTCATCAACCTGGAAGTCTTCGGCCGTCGCTTTCAGTACCGCGCTGCCCAGAGCTTCGCCATAGGCCCGTGGACCCAACAGTTGCACGTCATTCATGCGCGCAGCAACAAGGCGACGGAGTGCACGGCGATGCCCTCTTCACGACCGGTAAAGCCGAGCTTTTCGGTAGTAGTGGCTTTCACGTTCACTTGATCCAGTTCAATTTGCAGATCCGCGGCAATCAGCGCGCGCATCGACTCGATATGGGGGGACATCTTCGGCGCCTGGGCCACGATGGTGTTGTCGACGTTGCCGACCTTCCAGCCTTTGGCGTGGATCAGGCCAACCACATGGCGCAGCAGTACACGGCTGTCCGCGCCCTTGAAGGTCGGGTCGGTGTCCGGAAAGTGCTTGCCGATATCGCCCAACGCCGCCGCGCCGAGCAAGGCATCGCTCAAGGCATGCAACACGACGTCGCCGTCGGAATGAGCTAGCAACCCATGGTGGTGTGCAATGCGCACCCCGCCCAGGGTGATGAAATCGCCTTCGGCGAAACGGTGCACATCGTAGCCGTGGCCAATACGCATAAAAAAACGCCCCGATTTAATTCAGGGCGTGATTCTACCTACTTTTGCCTCACATTAACCGAGCAAAGCACGGCCATGGTGTCGCAAATGGTCTTCGATGAAGCTGGCGATAAAGAAGTAGCTGTGGTCGTAGCCGGGTTGCAGGCGCAGTTCCAACGGATGGTTGGCCGCCTTGGCCGCTTGCTGCAGGGCTTCGGGCTTGAGTTGCACAGCGAGGAAATCGTCGCGATCGCCCTGGTCCACCAGCAGCGGCAGCTTTTGCGAGGCCTCGCTGATCAACACGCAGGCATCCCATTCGCGCCATTTCGAGCGCTCTTCACCCAAATAACGCGAGAAGGCTTTCTGGCCCCACGGGCAATCCATCGGATTGTTGATCGGCGAAAACGCCGACACCGACAGGTATCGCCCGGGGTTGCGCAAGGCACACACCAGCGCCCCGTGGCCGCCCATGGAGTGGCCGCTGATGCCGCGTTTGTCCGAAGCCGGGAAATGCGCTTCAACCAATGCCGGCAATTCCTGCACCACGTAGTCATGCATCCGATAGTGCTTGGCCCAGGGTTCCTGGGTGGCATTCAGGTAGAAGCCGGCGCCGAGGCCGAAATCCCAGGCGTTGTCTGGATCGCCCGGCACACCCGGCCCACGCGGGCTGGTGTCCGGCGCGACGATGATCAAGCCCAGCTCGGCAGCCATGCGCTGGGCGCCGGCCTTCTGCATGAAGTTCTCGTCGGTGCAGGTCAGGCCGGACAGCCAGTACAGCACCGGCAACTTGCCGCCCTCTTCCGCTTGCGGCGGCAGGTAGACGGCGAACGTCATGTCGCAACCGAGCACATCGGAATGATGCTTGTAGCGTTTATGCCAGCCGCCGAAGCTTTTCTGGCACGACAGGTTTTCCAGACTCATGGTCGACCTCAGAAGTGGATGACGGTACGAATGCTCTTGCCTTCATGCATCAGGTCAAACGCTTTGTTGATGTCTTCCAGGCCCATGGTGTGGGTGATGAAGGTGTCCAGCGGGATCTCCCCGGTCTGGGCCATTTCCACATAGCTTGGCAATTCGCTGCGGCCGCGCACGCCGCCGAAGGCCGAACCACGCCAGACGCGACCGGTCACCAACTGGAACGGACGGGTGGCTATTTCCTGGCCGGCACCGGCAACGCCGATGATCACCGACTCGCCCCAACCTTTGTGGCAGCACTCAAGGGCGGCGCGCATCAGTTGCACGTTGCCGATGCATTCGAAGGAGAAGTCCACGCCGCCATCGGTGAGGTCGACGATCACGTCCTGGATCGGGCGATCGTAGTCTTTCGGGTTGATGCAGTCGGTGGCGCCCAGTTGCTTGGCGATTTCGAACTTGGCCGGGTTGATATCGATGGCAATGATACGCCCGGCCTTAGCCTTGACCGCACCGATCACCGCCGACAGGCCGATACCGCCGAGGCCGAAAATCGCCACGGTGTCGCCCGGCTTGACCTTGGCAGTATTGATCACCGCACCGATGCCGGTGGTGACGCCACAGCCCAGCAGGCAGACTTTTTCCAGCGGGGCTTCTTTAGGAATCTTGGCCACGGAAATTTCCGGCAGCACGGTGTACTCGGAAAAAGTCGAGGTGCCCATGTAGTGGAAAATCGGCTGGCCTTTGTAGGAGAAACGCGTGGTGCCATCTGGCATCAGGCCTTTACCCTGGGTGGAACGGATGGCTTGGCACAAGTTGGTCTTGCCCGACAGGCAGAATTTACACTTGCCGCATTCCGGGGTGTACAGCGGGATCACGTGATCACCCACCGCTACCGACGTCACGCCCTCGCCAATCGCCTCAACCACCGCACCACCTTCATGACCGAGGATCGACGGGAAGATGCCTTCCGGGTCAGCGCCCGACAGGGTGTAGGCGTCGGTATGGCAGACACCGGAGGCGACCACCCGCAACAGCACTTCGCCAGCCTTCGGCATGGCGACATCCACTTCGACGATCTCAAGGGGCTTTTTGGCTTCGAAAGCTACGGCAGCGCGGGACTTGATCATCCGGGTTTCTCCAGGCGGTTAAAAATTGAGACGGTGAGTGTAAAACATGGCTGACTGATGAATAATCCTGGCAAAAGCAAAACTTTATTGCTGTACAGGGATAATCACATGCTGGAAAACCGCTGGGAAGGCATCGACGAGTTTGTCGCGGTCGCCGAATGCAGCCAGTTCACGGCAGCGGCGGAACGCCTGGGAGTGTCGTCGTCCCACATCAGCCGCCAAGTGGCGCGCCTGGAAGAACGCCTGCAAACACGGCTGCTGTACCGCAGTACGCGCAAGGTGACCCTGACCGAAGCGGGCCAGACCTTCCTGCAACATTGCCAACGCCTGCAGGACGGTCGCGAAGAAGCCTTGCGCGCAGTGGGCGACCTCACCAGCGAACCCAAGGGCATGTTGCGCATGACCTGCGCGGTGGCGTACGGCGAGCGCTTTATCGTGCCGCTGGTCACCCGCTTCATGGCGCTCTATCCGCAGTTGCGCGTGGATATTGAGCTGAGCAACCGCCAGTTAGACCTGGTGCACGAGGGCCTCGACCTGGCGATTCGCCTGGGGCGCTTGCAGGATTCGCGCATGGTCGCCAGCCGACTGGCACCGAGGCGCATGTACTTGTGCGCGTCACCGTCCTACCTGGCGCGGTATGGTCGGCCACATAGCTTGTCGGAGTTGAGTCGGCACAACTGCTTGATCGGCAGCTCTGATATCTGGCAATTGGCCCAGGACGGGCGGGAATTTTCCCAGCGGGTGCAGGGAAACTGGCGCTGCAATAGTGGGCAAGCGGTGCTGGACGCAGCGTTGCAAGGTGTGGGGTTGTGCCAGTTGCCGGACTATTACGTGCTGGAGCACCTGCACAGTGGCGCGTTGGTGTCGTTGCTCGAGGCGCATCAGCCACCGAATACGGCGGTGTGGGCGTTGTATCCGCAGCAGCGGCATTTGTCGCCGAAGGTGCGCAAGTTGGTGGATTTTTTGAAGGAAGGGTTGGCTGAGCGGCCGGAGTACAGCCGGTAATTAATGGCTGTTTGTCCCGGCCTCTTCGCAGGCAAGCCAGCTCCCACATTTGATCGCGTTCCTACAGGATAAACGCGGTCAAATGTGGGAGCTGGCTTGCCTGCGAAGGGGTCGACTCGGTGCAACTGACTACTGTCGGTTAACCCACCGCAACCGCAACCACTCGAGATCTTCCGCCCGGGTGACTTTGATATTGTCCGAGCGCCCTTCAATCAGGCGCGGCGCCTGACCCGACCATTCCATCGCAGAGGCTTCATCGGTAATCACCGCATCCGCCACCAAGCTGTCGGCCAACGCGCGGTGCAGGGCTCCGAGGCGGAACATCTGCGGCGTGTAGGCTTGCCAGATCAGGCTGCGGTCGACGGTCTCTACCACACGGCCGTGTTTGTCGACGCGCTTGAGCGTATCGCGGGCCGGCACGGCCAGCAGGCCGCCGACCGGGTCGTCAGCCAGCTCAGCCAGCAGTTTGTCGAGGTCATCGCGGCTCAGGTTCGGCCGCGCCGCATCGTGTACCAACACCCAATCCTCATCGCCGGCGCCCAGGGCATTCAGGTGCAACAGCGCGTTGAGCACCGAGCCCGAGCGCTCCGAATCGCCGTCCGCACGCTGGATACGCGGGTCATTCGCACACGCCAGCGTCGGCCAATAAGGATCATCAGGAGCAAGGCTGACCACCAAGCCCTTGAGCGATGGATGGTCGAGAAAACAGCCAAGGCTGTGCTCGAGAATAGTGCGCCCGCCCAGTTGCAAATATTGCTTGGGACGGTCCGCGGCCATACGGGCACCGACGCCCGCGGCAGGAATCACGGCCCAGAAGGCCGGCAACCGGTGGTTCATTGGGCCAACTGGTAGAGGGTTTCGCCCTCCTTGACCATGCCCAGTTCATGACGAGCCCGCTCTTCCACGGTCTCCGTACCTTTTTTCAGCTCAAGCACTTCGGCGTCGAGGACGCGATTGCGCTCCAGCAAGATCTCGTTTTCGGCGTGCTGTGCAGCAATTTGCTCGGTCAGGTCTTTTACCTGCGCAAAGCTGCCATTACCCACCCATAGGCGGTACTGCAGGCCAGCCAGCAACAAGAGCAAGACGAGGAACAACCAATTGGGACTGCGCATCGAATATCGGGTATCCAGTGAAAAAAGACAGCCATGCAAAACTTTTGAAGCAACTGATAGCACGAAGCCTGGAAGAACCAGGCTTGTGCTTGATAGCCATAAGATTAGCGTCGAAATCCACACTGTCGTGAGTTTTCCGACGCAATCCGCTGACTTTTTATCACTTACTGATCAGCCGCGAAACTCGCCGCGACCGTTGTACTTGGCCTTGCCCGCCAGTTGCTCTTCGATACGCAGCAATTGGTTGTACTTGGAAACGCGGTCGGAACGGCACAGGGAACCGGTCTTGATCTGGCCCGCCGAGGTGCCCACGGCCAGGTCGGCAATGGTCGAATCTTCGGTTTCGCCGGAGCGGTGGGAGATCACGGCGGTGTAGCCCGCAGCCTTGGCCATCTGGATGGCTTCCAGGGTTTCGGTCAGGGTGCCGATCTGGTTGAACTTGATCAGGATCGAGTTGGCGATCTTTTTATCGATACCTTCTTTCAGGATCTTGGTGTTGGTCACGAACAAGTCGTCGCCCACCAGCTGGACTTTCTCGCCGATCTTGTCGGTGAGGATTTTCCAGCCATCCCAGTCGGACTCGTCCAGGCCGTCTTCGATCGAGATGATCGGGTAGCGCTGGGTCAGGCCCTTCAGGTAGTCAGCAAAACCTTCGGAGTTGAACACCTGGCCTTCGCCGGACAGGTTGTATTTACCGTCTTCGTAGAACTCGCTGGCCGCACAGTCCAGGGCCAGGGTCACGTCGGTGCCGAGCTTGTAGCCAGCGTTGGCCACAGCTTCGGAGATCACTTTCAGTGCATCTTCGTTGGACGCCAGGTTCGGTGCGAAACCACCTTCGTCACCCACCGCAGTGCTCAGGCCACGGGCCTTCAGTACCGCTTTGAGGTGATGGAAAATCTCGGTGCCCATGCGCAGGCCTTCGGAGAAGGACTTGGCGCCCACCGGCTGCACCATGAATTCCTGGATGTCGACGTTGTTATCGGCATGCTCGCCACCGTTGATGATGTTCATCATCGGCACCGGCATCGAGTAAACACCCGGCGTGCCGTTCAGGTTGGCAATGTGCGCGTACAGCGGCAGGTCCTGGTCCTGGGCAGCAGCCTTGGCAGCGGCCAGGGACACGGCGAGGATGGCGTTGGCGCCCAGGCTGCCTTTGTTTTCGGTGCCGTCGAGCTTGATCATCGCGTGGTCCAGGGCTTTCTGGTCCAGCGGGTCCTTGCCCAGCAACAGGTCACGGATCGGGCCGTTGATGTTGGCTACCGCCTTGAGTACACCCTTGCCCAGGTAACGGCTCTTGTCGCCATCACGCAGTTCCAGCGCTTCGCGCGAACCGGTAGAAGCACCGGACGGCGCGCATGCGCTGCCGATGATGCCGTTATCGAGAAGCACGTCGGCTTCGACGGTGGGGTTGCCACGGGAGTCGAGAACTTCACGACCTTTGATGTCGACGATTTTTGCCATTGTTGTAAACACTCCAAAGTTGACGAAAACGACGCAGCTGAAGGAAATCTTTTGACCGACCGCAAGGGTGGAACAACGAGGCAGGCTTGCAGACGACAAGGCTCAGGCCCAAAGGCCTGAGCGTAAAGCGTGGGAAATTCTACCGGAGAAACGAAGCTTACGCGGTCTCTACCGTCGGAAAACTCTTGACCAGTTCGTCCAACTGCTTGAGCTGGGCCAGGAATGGCTCCAGCTTGTCCAGGCGCAGGGCGCATGGGCCGTCGCACTTGGCGTTGTCCGGATCCGGGTGGGCTTCCAGGAACAGGCCCGCCAGGGACTGGCTGATGCCGGCCTTGGCCAGGTCCAGCACCTGGGCACGACGCCCGCCAGCGGAATCGGCGCGACCACCAGGCATTTGCAGCGCGTGGGTCACGTCGAAGAACACCGGGTATTCGAACTGTTTCATGATGCCGAAACCGAGCATGTCCACCACGAGGTTGTTGTAGCCGAAGCTAGAACCGCGCTCGCAGAGGATCAACTGGTCGTTACCCGCTTCCACGCACTTGTTCAGGATGTGTTTCATCTCCTGGGGCGCGAGGAACTGGGCTTTCTTGATATTGATCACAGCGCCGGTCTTGGCCATCGCGACGACCAGGTCGGTCTGGCGCGACAGGAAGGCCGGCAACTGGATGATGTCGCACACCTCGGCGACCACGGCGGCCTGTTCAGGCTCGTGGACGTCGGTGATGATCGGCACGCCGAAGGCTTGCTTGATGTCCTGGAAGATCCGCATGCCTTCCTCAAGGCCCGGGCCGCGATAGGAGGTCACGGACGAACGGTTGGCCTTGTCGAAGCTGGCCTTGAACACGTAAGGGATACCGAGTTTCTCGGTGACCTTGACGTACTCTTCACAGACCTGCATCGCCATGTCGCGGCTTTCCAGCACGTTCATGCCGCCGAACAGCACCATGGGCTTGTCGTTGGCAATCTCGATGTCGCCGACGCGAATGATCTTCTGGGCCATCAGGGTTACGCCTTCTTCTGGTGTTGCGTCAGTGCGGCCTTGACGAAACCGCTGAACAACGGGTGACCGTCACGCGGTGTCGAGGTGAACTCAGGGTGGAACTGGCACGCCACGAACCACGGATGATCCGGCGCCTCGACCACTTCAACCAGCGCGCCATCACCGGAGCGACCGGAGATTTTCAGGCCAGCTTCTTTGATTTGCGGCAGCAGGTTGTTGTTCACTTCGTAGCGGTGACGGTGACGCTCGACGATCACGTCCTTGCCGTAGCAGTCGTGAACCAGCGAGCCCGGTTCCAGCAGGCAGTCCTGCGCGCCGAGGCGCATGGTGCCGCCCAGGTCGGACGCTTCGGTACGGGTTTCGACCGCGCCAGTGGCATCTTCCCACTCGGTGATCAGGCCCACGACCGGGTGACCGCTCTTGCTGTCGAACTCGGTGGAGTTGGCGTCTTTCCAGCCCAGCACGTTACGGGCGAACTCGATGACGGCCACTTGCATGCCCAGGCAGATACCCAGGTACGGCACCTTGTTCTCGCGAGCATATTGAACTGCCGTGATCTTGCCTTCCACGCCACGCAGGCCGAAACCGCCGGGAACGAGGATCGCGTCCACACCTTCGAGCAAGGCAGTGCCTTGGTTCTCAATGTCTTCGGAATCGATGTAGCGCAGGTTGACCTTGGTGCGGTTGCTGATACCGGCGTGGCTCATCGCTTCGATCAGCGACTTGTACGCGTCCAGCAGTTCCATGTACTTGCCGACCATGGCGATGGTGACTTCGTGCTCAGGGTTGAGCTTGGCGTCGACCACGGCTTCCCACTCGGACAGGTCCGCGCCGTTGCATTGCAGGCCGAAACGCTCGACCACAAAATCGTCCAGGCCTTGCGAGTGCAGGATGCCCGGGATCTTGTAGATGGTGTCGGCGTCTTCCAGCGCGATCACCGCACGTTCTTCAACGTTGGTGAATTGCGCGATCTTGCGACGCGAGGAAATGTCGATCGGGTGATCGGAGCGGCAAACCAGTACGTCCGGCTGCAGGCCGATGGAACGCAGTTCCTTGACCGAGTGCTGGGTAGGCTTGGTTTTGGTCTCGCCGGCGGTGGCGATGTACGGCACCAAGGTCAGGTGCATCAGCATCGCGCGCTTGGCGCCGACTTCGAAACGCAGCTGGCGGATGGCTTCGAGGAACGGTTGGGACTCGATGTCACCGACGGTGCCGCCGATCTCGACCATTGCCACGTCGGCATCGCCTGCACCCTTGATGATGCGGCGCTTGATTTCGTCGGTGATGTGCGGGATCACCTGGATGGTTGCACCCAGGTAGTCACCACGGCGCTCCTTGCGCAGCACGTGCTCGTAGACACGGCCGGTGGTGAAGTTGTTGTTCTGGGTCATGGTCGTGCGGATGAACCGCTCGTAGTGGCCCAGGTCCAGGTCGGTCTCGGCGCCATCGTGGGTGACGAACACTTCACCGTGCTGGAACGGGCTCATGGTGCCCGGGTCAACGTTGATGTACGGGTCCAGCTTGAGCATGGTGACCTTAAGTCCCCGCGCCTCCAGGATGGCCGCCAATGAAGCCGATGCGATGCCTTTCCCCAATGAAGAAACAACACCGCCCGTGACGAATATGTAGCGCGTCATGAAAAACCCTAGAAGTCTGCGTTAAAGCGGTCCGAGCCGCCGGGGAAAGCGAAGGAAGGCCGAAGCCCCCGATCACCTGCATTAATCACAGTGCACCTTTCAAAAAAACCGCCGCGTGGTGACAGACCAGCAATGAAACACCGGTACGTTGATCGCTACACATTTTTTGGAATCGCCCAGCAAAGACTGCTTGGTAATCGGCAACTGCTGCAATTCAAGAGAATCCACAGAAGTTGTATCAAGAAGGGAGCGTAGTCTACCGGAAAGGCGCTATCAGCTCAAACCTTGATCGCAGGTCTGTGGCATCCAATGTAATTGCCACTCATCGCTCGGTGCCGGCCAGAGTCCCACAAGGCTGGGCGCGCCCAGCAATTGCTCGCCTTGGTACAGCAGCGGCAATCTGCCACGGACGAAGCCCGGCAAGCCACTTTCGTTAAGCAGGCGCTTCAAGTCACGCCGACCGCGGCCTGGCACTGCGAGGATTTCGCCGCCTTGGCGGTAGCGGATCGTCAATGGACCTCCAGGCACCCTGCCCGTCAGCTGCACCTGACCATTGCCGGGTAACTCTAGTGGGTTTTGCGGATCGGGCCAGCTCACCGACGCGTCGGAAAAATCCGACCAAGTGGAGGGCAGCCACCAGATACGCTCGCCGCTGCGGTGCAGATCACCGTCCGCCAGGCGCCACAGGGGCTGCGCGTCGCCCTTGGCGTCACGTAGGGAATGCCAACTGGCCCAGTGGTCGCTGTCGGGTAGACGGGTCAGAGGGGTTAGCCAGTGGCGTAGGGCGTTGCGCTGGCGAGCGTCGGTAAGCTCGCGCAAAGGTGCAAGGGCCAAGGACGGTAAATGCAGCCATGAAAACGGCGAAGATTGATTGGCGGCTCGCAGGTCCATCTGCGCCAGCTCATCCAGCAAGTCCTGGGCTTCACTCAGGTGCTCGGCGGTGCGCGCCAGGTTTGCGGTAGCCTGCGGCCAACGTTCCGTCAGGACAGGAAGCACGCGATGGCGCAGGTAATTACGGGAGAATCGCGAGTCCGCATTGGAAGGATCTTCGATCCATTTGAGCTGATGCGCCTCGGCATAGGCTTCCAGCTCTGCACGCGAGACATCCAACAAGGGCCGCACAAGGCAGCCAGCCGCCAGCGGGCGCTGTACTGGCATTGCCGCCAGCCCGCGCACACCAGCCCCGCGCAAGAGTCGGAATAACAAGGTTTCAGCCTGATCATCGCGATGCTGGCCTGTCAGCAGCACCTCCCCTGCCCCGGTCACTTGGATGAATGCTTGGTAACGCGCTTCACGGGCGGCACGCTCGAGGCTGGCACCGGGGTGTACCTGGACGCGCATCACGCGCAGGGGGACCCCCAGGTGGTCGCAAATCGATTGGCAATGGGCCGGCCAGGCGTCGGCGGCGGCTTGCAGGCCATGATGAACATGGACAACGCTGAGGGGCGGCAGGGTGTCGATATTGGCCAGGTTGGCCAGGAGATGCAGCAGGACGGTGGAATCAAGCCCACCCGAGAATGCGATGTGCCAGGCTGGGGCATTGCGCCAGGGAGCCAGGGTATGCAGCAGCTTGGCAGGCAGATTCGGTTTGAAAGGTTTCATTGCATTACCGTCCGAACCGAATCACACCTTTGTAGGAGCCGGCTTGCCGGCGATGCAAGCAACTCGGTATATCAGTGATACCGCGTTGATGCTATCGCAGGCAAGCCAGCTCCCACAAAAGCCAGGTATTGCGTCGTACTTAGAGACCGTAGCTCATCAAGCGCTCATAACGACGGGCCAGCAGCGCTTCGTTGTCCAGCTTCTTGAGCATCGCCAGTTGCGAACCCAGTTCAGCGCGGATAGTCGCGGCAGCAGCAGCCGGGTCGCGGTGGGCGCCGCCCAGCGGCTCGGCGATGACTTTGTCCACGATACCCAGGCCTTTGAGGCGATCGGCGGTAATGCCCATGGCTTCGGCAGCGTCCGGCGCCTTTTCGGCGGTTTTCCACAGGATCGAGGCGCAACCTTCCGGCGAAATCACCGCGTAGGTCGAATACTGCAGCATGTTCAACTGGTCGCAGACACCAATAGCCAGTGCGCCGCCGGAACCACCTTCACCAATCACGGTGGCGATGATCGGGGTTTTCAGGCGGGCCATGACGCGCAGGTTCCAGGCGATAGCCTCGCTCTGGTTGCGCTCTTCAGCGTCGATACCTGGGTAGGCGCCCGGGGTGTCGATGAAGGTCAGGATCGGCATCTTGAAGCGTTCGGCCATTTCCATCAGGCGGCACGCCTTGCGGTAGCCCTCTGGACGCGGCATGCCGAAGTTGCGACGGACTTTCTCGCGCACTTCACGGCCTTTCTGGTGACCGATCACCATCACCGGCTGGTCGTCCAGGCGAGCGATACCGCCCACGATGGCCGCGTCGTCGGAGAAGTGGCGATCACCATGCAACTCGTCGAACTCGGTGAAAATGTGCTGAATGTAGTCCAGGGTATACGGACGGCGCGGGTGGCGGGCCAGGCGCGCGATCTGCCAGCTGGTCAGCTTGCCGAAGATGTCTTCGGTGAGCGTGCTGCTCTTGTCTTGCAGGCGAGCGATTTCATCGCCGATATTCAGCGAATTGTCATTGCCGACCAGGCGCAGTTCTTCGATCTTGGCTTGCAGGTCAGCGATCGGCTGTTCGAAATCAAGAAAATTCGGGTTCATAAGCGTCCGTCTTGGGTCGACGGCCAGGGAGTGCCTGGCCAGCCGGTTGTCTATTCGCGCCCTACCTTAAGGGAGAGGCGCGTTTAGGTCGAGATTAAATGTTCAGTCGAGATCAGGTGCCCTGACCGTCAACGGTATTGGAGGAAGACGTTGTCTCGCCCGAACTGGTCACGCAAAGCTTGAATCAAGCCATCAGCCGGATCAATCCGCCAAGTCTCGCCAAACTGCAACATGGCCTTGGCGTCACTGCCGGTGTACTCCATGGTCACCGGGCATGCGCCGCGGTGGCGCTTGAGCAAATCACCCAACCAGCGTAGCTGATCGCCCTTGAGCGCTTCGGTTTTTACCTTCAAGCGCAGGCTTTCGGCCAGATTGGTGCGCGCGTCTTCCATGCTCATCACCCGCTTGATCCGCAGGCGCAGGCCACCGGAGAAGTCATCGTTGCTGACCTCCCCTTCCACCACCACCATGGCATCGGTCTGCAACAGCGACTGTGCGGAGTGGAAGGCGTCGGCAAACAGTGAGGCTTCGATGCGCCCTGAACGGTCGTCAAGGGTGATGAAGCCCATCTTGTCGCCCTTTTTATTCTTCATCACCCGCAAGGCGATGATCATGCCGGCGACGGTCTGGGTATCCCGCGCAGGCTTCAGGTCGATGATGCGCTGACGGGCGAAACGGCGGATTTCACCTTCGTATTCGTCAATCGGGTGACCGGTAAGGTACAGGCCCAAGGTGTCTTTCTCACCCTTGAGACGTTCCTTGAGGGTCAGCTCCTTGGCCTTGCGGTGGTTGGCGTACACATCCGCATCTTCTTCGACGAACAACCCGCCAAACAGGTCGGCATGGCCGCTGTCATGGGTGCGGGCGGTCTGTTCGGCGGCCTTGATCGCTTCTTCCATGGCGGTGAGCAGCACCGCACGGTTGCGGTCGATATTCGCCTGGTAAGCCTTGGGCTCATCATGGAAATACGGGCCGAGACGGTCGAGTGCGCCGCTGCGGATCAGGCCATCGAGGGTACGCTTGTTAATGCGTTTGAGGTCAACCCGCGCACAGAAGTCGAACAGGTCGGCGAACGGCCCACTCTGACGCGCTTCGACGATAGCTTCCACCGGGCTTTCGCCTACGCCTTTGATCGCGCCCAGGCCATAAATGATGCGGCCTTCGTCGTTCACCGTGAACTTGAACTCCGAGGCGTTCACGTCCGGCGCGTCAAGGCGCAGCTTCATGGTGCGCACTTCCTCGATCAAGGTCACGACCTTGTCGGTGTTGTGCATATCTGCCGAGAGTACCGCGGCCATGAACGGCGCCGGGTAGTGGGCTTTCAGCCAGGCAGTCTGGTACGACACCAGGCCGTAGGCGGCCGAGTGGGATTTGTTGAAACCATAACCGGCGAACTTTTCCACCAGGTCGAAGATGTTACCGGCCAGGTCCGCGTCGATATTGTTGGTGGCGCAACCTTCAATGAAACCGCCACGCTGCTTGGCCATTTCTTCGGGCTTTTTCTTACCCATGGCGCGACGCAGCATGTCCGCGCCGCCGAGGGTGTAGCCGGCCATCACCTGGGCGATCTGCATCACCTGTTCCTGATACAGGATGATGCCATAGGTCGGCGCCAGTACTGGTTTGAGGCCTTCGTACTGGTAGTCGGAGTGCGGGTACGCCAGCTCGGCGCGGCCGTGCTTACGGTTGATGAAGTCGTCCACCATGCCCGATTGCAGCGGGCCCGGACGGAACAGGGCCACCAGTGCGATCAAGTCTTCCAGGCAGTCGGGCTTGAGCTTTTTGATCAGCTCTTTCATGCCGCGCGACTCAAGCTGGAACACCGCCGTGGTTTCGGCTTTTTGCAACAAGGTGTAAGTCGGTTTGTCGTCCAGCGGGATAAACGCGATATCCAACGGCGCTTCGTTGACCTTGGCGCGGTCGCGGTTGATGGTCTTGAGCGCCCAGTCGATGATCGTCAGGGTTCGCAGCCCGAGGAAGTCGAACTTCACCAGGCCGGCAGCCTCCACGTCGTCCTTGTCGAACTGGGTTACCAGGCCGTCGCCTTCTTCGTCGCAGTAGATCGGCGAAAAGTCGGTGAGTTTTGTAGGAGCAATAACCACACCACCGGCGTGCTTACCGACGTTACGCACCACGCCTTCGAGTTTGCGGGCCATGTCCCAGATTTCGGCGGCTTCTTCATCGACCTTGATGAAGTCGCGCAGGATTTCTTCCTGCTCGTAGGCTTTTTCCAGGGTCATGCCGACTTCGAACGGGATCATCTTCGACAGACGGTCCGCCAGGCCGTAGGACTTGCCCTGCACCCGGGCCACGTCACGGATTACAGCCTTCGCCGCCATGGAACCGAAGGTGATGATCTGGCTCACCGCGTTGCGGCCATATTTCTCGGCCACGTATTCGATCACGCGGTCACGGCCGTCCATGCAGAAGTCGACGTCGAAGTCGGGCATGGAAACCCGTTCCGGGTTCAGGAACCGTTCGAACAGCAGGTCATATTCCAGCGGGTCGAGGTCGGTAATCTTCTGCACATAGGCCACCAGCGAGCCGGCACCCGACCCCCGGCCTGGACCTACCGGCACGCCGTTGCTTTTGGCCCACTGGATAAAGTCCATTACGATCAGGAAGTAACCGGGGAACCCCATCTGGATGATGATATCCAGCTCGAAATTCAGCCGATCGACGTAGACCTGGCGTTTGGCATCGTAATCTTCGGTGGTGTCCTTGGGCAGCAGAACGCTGAGGCGCTCTTCCAGCCCGTCGAAGGACACCTTGCGGAAATATTCATCGATGGTCATGCCATCGGGAATCGGGAAGTTGGGCAGGAAGTGCTTGCCCAGCTTCACTTCGATATTGCAGCGCTTGGCGATTTCGACGGAGTTTTCCAGGGCCTCGGGCAGGTCGCTGAACAACTCGGCCATTTCGTCGGCGCTTTTGAGGTACTGCTCTTCGCTGTAGTTCTTCGAGCGACGCGGGTCATCCAGGGCACGGCCTTCGCCGATGCACACGCGGGTTTCGTGGGCTTCGAAGTCTTCCTTCTTGATGAAGCGCACATCGTTGGTAGCCACCAACGGCGCGCCCAGCTTATCGGCCAGAGCCACGGCGGCGTGCAGGTGTTCTTCATCGTTGGGGCGGTTGGTACGCTGGACTTCCAGGTAGAAACGATCCGGGAAGACCTGCATCCACTCCTTGGCCAGTACTTCAGCTTCTTGAGGATTGCCACCCAGCAGCGCGATACCGATCTCGCCCTCTTTGGCGGCCGACAGCATGATCAGGCCTTCGCTGGCCTCGGCGACCCATTCGCGCTCGATGATGATCGAGCCATTACGCTGGCCGTCGATGAAACCACGGGAAATCAATTCGGTGAGGTTGCGATAACCCACGCCGTTCATCGCCAACAGGCTGATGCGGCTCAGGGGGTTATCCGGGTCTTTGTTGGACAGCCACAGGTCGGCACCGCAGATCGGCTTGATGCCGGCGCCCATGGCGTTCTTGTAGAACTTGACCAGGGAACACATGTTGTTCTGATCGGTCACCGCAACCGCAGGCATGTTCATGCCCACCAGGGTTTTGACCAGCGGTTTGATCCGTACCAGGCCGTCGACCAGGGAGTATTCAGTGTGCAGGCGTAGGTGAACGAATGAAGCCGGCATAGTGATCTCTTATACGTGGAAAACAACAAGGCCCGGATTGTACCGGGCCTTGAGCAAAACATCAGCCTTGCGACTACGCCTCGTTGAGGCTCTCGCGCAACTCGTAAGCCTGGCGAACCGGGGCGAAGGAGCGGCGGTGGATCGGCGTCGGGCCAAGCCGAGCCAGGGCTTCCAGATGAACGGGCGTCGGATAACCTTTATGCCCGCCAATGCCATAGCCGGGATAGATCAATTCGAACGCGGCCATTTCACGATCACGACTGACTTTGGCGAGGATCGAGGCGGCTGCGATGGCAGGCACCTTGCTATCACCCTTCACCACCGCCTCAGAAGGCATGGCCAGCTTGGGGCAACGGTTACCGTCGATCATCGCCATTTTAGGGGTGATGTGCAGGCCTTCAACCGCACGCTGCATCGCGAGCATGGTGGCGTGGAGAATGTTCAGTTTGTCGATTTCTTCGACTTCAGCCCGGGCGATAGACCAGCTCAGGGCTTTTTTGATGATCTCGTCGTAGAGCTTTTCGCGGCGCGCCTCGGTGAGTTTCTTCGAGTCATTGAGGCCGAGGATCGGGCGGTTCGGATCGAGGATCACCGCCGCCGTGACCACGGCACCGCACAAAGGTCCACGCCCGACTTCGTCGACACCGGCGACCAGTTCGTGGGCTTCGGCAACCAGGCTGAAATCCAGGCCCATTTGCGTCGTCATAAGGCTTCCTGTTTCTGGCCGATCAAGGTCAACACGGCGTCTGCCGCCTGGTTCGAGGCATCACGACGCAATATGCGATGGATGTCGTCGAAACCGCGGGTCTGTTCTTCGCCGCCGTCGATCAAGGGTAATAGAGTTTGCGCAAGGGCCTCAGGCGTCGCATCGTCCTGCAACAACTCCGGTACCAGCAGGCGTTGAGCCAGCAGATTGGGCAGGGAGATGTAAGGGCTTTTGACCATGCGCTTGAGAATCCAGAAGGTCAACGGCGCCAAACGGTAGGCCACCACCATCGGGCGCTTGTACAGCAAGGCCTCCAGGGTCGCGGTGCCCGAGGCGATCAGCACCGCATCACAGGCCGCCAGGGCCAGGTGCGATTGGCCGTCGAGCAAGGTCAACGGCAGGTTGCGGCCTTCCAGCAGTGTTTCGATTTGTGCCCGACGTTGCGGACTGGCACAAGGCAGTACGAAACGTACGCCTGGCTTCAAGGCTTGCAGACGCTCGGCAGCGTCAAAGAATACAGAGGCCAGGCGACCGACTTCGCCGCCACGACTACCGGGCATCAGCGCGACCAACGGGCCGTCAGGCAAGCCCAATTCGGCACGCGCGGCCGTGCGGTCAGCCTGCAACGGAATCGCGTCGGCCAGGGTATGCCCGACAAACCGCACCGGCACGCCCTTCTCTTCGTAGAACCTGGCCTCGAACGGCAGCAGTGTCAGCATCAGATCGCAGCCTTCACGGATCTTCAGCACGCGCTTCTGCCGCCACGCCCACACAGACGGGCTGACGTAATGCACGGTCTTGATGCCGGCCTGACGCAACTTGAGTTCGATATTGAGGGTGAAGTCCGGCGCGTCGATACCAATAAATACGTCGGGCTTTTCTTCGATCAGAGTCTGGATCAGCAGCTTGCGGCGGGCCAACAGCTCGCGCAGGCGACCCAGCACCTCGACCAGCCCCATGACCGACAGACGCTCCATGGGGAAGTAGGACGTGAGCCCTTCAGCCTGCATCAGCGGACCGCCGACACCGATGAACTCAACCGCTGGATGCTGGACCTTGAGGGCCCGCATGAGACCTGCGCCCAGAATGTCGCCGGAAGCTTCCCCGGCCACCAGCGCGATACGCAGATTAGCCATGATTAGCGGGTGATGCCGCGAGTCGACGCCTGGATCGAGTCACGGAACACCGCGACTTCCGGGAACAGCGCTGCCGGCTCGGCCAGTTGGGTCAATGCCTGGTCAACCGTGAGCCCTTGGCGGTAAACCACCTTGTAGGCACGGCGCAGGGCATGGATGGCGTCTTCGCTGAAACCGCGACGGCGCATGCCTTCGAAGTTCATGCTGCGCGCTTCCGCCGGGTTGCCGAATACCGTGACGAACGCTGGAACATCTTTGCCAATGGCAGTGCCCATGCCGGAAAAGCTGTGGGCACCGATATGGCAGTACTGATGCACCAGCGTGAAGCCGGACAGGATCGCCCAATCATCAACGTGCACATGTCCGGCCAATGCAGTGTTGTTGACCAGGATGCAGTGGTTGCCGATGACACTGTCGTGGCCGATGTGCGCGTAAGCCATGACCAGGTTGTGATCACCCAGGGTGGTCTCGGCACGATCCTGCACGGTGCCACGGTGAATGGTCACGCCTTCTCGGATGATGTTGTGATCACCGATTACCAGACGAGTCTCTTCACCCTTGTACTTCATGTCCGGGGTGTCTTCACCTACCGAGGAAAACTGGTAGATGCGATTGTGTTTGCCAATGCGGGTCGGACCTTTGAGGATCACGTGCGGCCCGATGACAGTCCCCTCGCCGATTTCCACACCTGCGCCGATGATCGACCAGGGGCCGACCTCAACGTCGGCGGCCAGAACGGCCGACGGATCGATGATTGCGCGAGGGTCAATCAAACTCATAGTTTGCGTTCCGCACAGATGATCTCGGCGGAGCACACCGGCTTGCCGTCCACCGAGGCCTGGCATTCGAACTTCCAGATCTGGCGCTTGCAGCTGATGAACTTGGCTTCCAGGATCAACTGGTCACCCGGGGTAACCGGGTTGCGGAAACGCAACTTGTCGGAGCCCACGAAATAGTAAAGCGTGCCGTCGGCAGGCTTGAGGTCGAGCATTTTGAAACCAAGGATACCGGCAGCCTGGGCCATCGCTTCGATGATCAACACGCCCGGCATGATTGGATGCGCAGGAAAGTGACCGTTGAAGAACGGTTCGTTGATGCTGACATTCTTGTAGGCACGAATGCGCTTTTCCTCGATGTTGAGGTCCACTACGCGGTCCACCAACAGGAACGGGTAACGGTGAGGCAGGTATTCGCGAATCTCGTTGATGTCCATCATTTCGGGGGGAAGCCTGTAATAAAGATTGGGGGCGGGCGAACTAAAAGCACGCCCCGCTAGCAAATCAAGGAGGCAGTCTAGCGGCTGTGCACACTTGATATGGAAATGGTATCAGCCTTCTGATGAAGCATTACCGCCAGGGGTCACGTCCCCAACACGCTTTTCCAGCTGTTTGAGACGTCGAGCCATGTCGTCGAGCTGCCTCAACCGTGCTGCACTCTTGCGCCATTCAGCCGCAGGCTGCATGGCGGTACCGGAAGAATAGGCGCCTGGCTCGGTGATCGAGTGGGTGACCATGGTCATGCCGGTAATGAAGACGTTGTCGCAAATATCGATATGCCCCACCAGCCCTACGCCACCGGCTAGCATGCAATGCTTGCCGATCTTGGTGCTGCCGGAGATACCCACGCAGGCCGCCATGGCGGTGTGATCACCAATCTGCACGTTGTGGGCGATCTGGATCTGGTTGTCGAGTTTCACACCGTTGCCGATCACCGTATCGGCCAGGGCCCCGCGATCAACAGCCGTGTTCACGCCAATTTCCACGTCGTCGCCGATCAGTACGCCGCCGACCTGGGCGATCTTGTTCCAGATGCCCTTGGCGTTGGCAAAGCCGAAGCCTTCACCGCCAATCACGGCACCCGACTGGATGACCACGCGCTGACCGATACGCACATCGTGGTAAAGGGTCACGCGAGGTGCCAGCCAACCGCCGGCGCCGATTTCACAGCGTGCGCCGATAAAGCAGTGGGCACCGACTGTGACACCGGCCGCGATGCGTGCACCGCTCTCGATCACCGCAAAGGCGCCGATACTGGCCGCAGGATCAACCTGGGCATCATCGGCAATGACTGCAGACGGATGAATACCGGCAGCGGCCTTGGGTTTCGGATCAAACAGATGCGACACCCGCGCATAAGCGAGGTACGGGTCAGGCACCACCAGCGCATCCCCGGCAAACCCTTCGGCGTCAGCGGCTTTCAGCAACACGGCTGCAGCTTGGCTGTCGACCAGGTATTTACGGTATTGGGGGTTTGCGAGGAAGCTCAACTGAGCTGGGCCAGCCTCCTGCAAGGTGGCTAGCCCAGTGATTTCTTTCTCCGGGGAGCCACGCAAGGTGGCCCCCAGGAACTCGGCCAACTCGCCGAGTTTGATAGTCGCGGTCATGGCTTACTTCAGCTGGTTCATGCGCTCGATCACCTGACGGGTGATGTCGTATTGAGGCTTGACGTCGATCACAGCGCCACGCTCGAACACCAGGTCAAAGGCACCTTTCTTGATGACTTCTTCCACAGCGCTGTCGAGTTTCGGCTTCAGTTGCTTCAGCATTTCACGGTCAGCTACAGCCTTGGCTTCGTTCAGCTCCTTGGACTGGAACTGGTAATCACGGGCCTTTTGCTTGAATTCAAGCTCCAGGCGCTCGCGCTCACCTTGCTGCATCTTGTCACCACCGGCTACCAGGCGATCCTGGATGCCCTTGGCGCTGCTTTCCAGGGTCTTGAGCTTGGTCAGTTGCGGACCGAACTTCTTCTCGGCATCCACGGCGTACTTCTTGGCCGCATCGGATTCCAGCAGGGCCATCTGATAGTTCAGGACGGCGATTTTCATTTCGGCGAAGGCCGGGGTCGCTACCAGCACGGTTGCCAGCAGCACCAATTGAGTCAACTTACGCACGATGCACTCCTACAGAATCCGTTGTCGTTATCTTGGGTCAGACGCTTAGAACGTCTGGCCGAGGGAGAATTGGAAAATCTGGGTTTCAGCGTTATCCGGTTTCTTGATCGGCATGGCCAGAGCAAAGCTCAATGGGCCAAGCGCAGTCACCCAGGTCACACCCACACCCACGGAGCTTGCCAGGTTGCTCAGGCTCACATCGTTGCACTGGGTGTTGGACTTCACACCGCTCGGGTTACGGATCTGCTCGCACTTGGAGTCGAACACGTTACCCACGTCCCAGAAGACCGAAGTCCGCAGGGAACGCTGATCTTTCACGAACGGCAGTGGGAACAGGATCTCCGCACCACCTTGGATCAACACGTTACCACCGAACGGCAGCGGGTCGTTGTCCGAATCCGCCACAGTGCCCTGGTTACCGGTGATGCCGACACCACGGCTTGGCGTACCACGCGGGCCCAAGGTGCTGTCTTTGAAACCACGTACGGAGTTGAAGCCACCCGCATAGTAGTTCTCGTAGAACGGTAGACCATTGGTGGAACCATAACCATCGCCATAACCCAGTTCAGTGTGCAGGCGCATGGTGTAGTTATCGCTCAACGGCGTGAACAACTGGCCACGGTAGTCGAGCTTGAAGAACGACAGGTCGCTGCCCGGCGTGGTGGTTTCCAGGGTCAGGCTCTGGGAATGACCACGGGTTGCCAGTACACCTTTGTTCAGGGTCGACTCGGACCAGCCGGCAGACGCCTTGAAGTTCAGGAACTTGTCACCTTCGCGACGGGTAAAGTCGAAGATCTCATCCACGGTGTACACACCGGTCTTGATCTCATCCTGTTGTGCAGTCAGGCCGAACGTCAGACGCGAAGTCTCGCTGATCGGGTAACCGATGTTCACACCGGCGCCGAGGCTGTCGATCGCATAGCTTGCAACGTCAACGTCGAGGTCTTTGTAGTCGGTGGTGCGGTAGAAGGCGTTGTAGCCCAGGCTCACACCATCAGCAGTCCAGTAGGGGTCGGTGTAACCGAAGTTGTATCGGCTCTGGTATTCGCTTCGGGTCAGGCCAATAGATACACGGTTACCGGTACCCAGGAAGTTGTTCTGGGTAATCGAACCACCGAGGATCAAACCGGCACTCTGTGCGAAGCCGACGCTGGCGGTGATCGAGCCCGACGCTTGTTCTTCCACGGCGTAGTTCACGTCAACCTGGTCATCCACACCCGGTACGGCCGGGGTTTCGACGTTGACTTCCTTGAAGAAGCCCAGGCGCTCGAGACGGGTCTTGGACTGGTCGATCAGGTAAGTCGACGCCCAGCCACCTTCCATCTGACGCATTTCGCGACGCAGCACTTCGTCCGCAGACTTGGTGTTGCCGCGGAAGTTGATACGGTTTACGTAAGCACGCTTGCCTGGATCGACCACGAAGGTGATGTCCACGGTGTGGTCATCATCATGGGGCGTCGGCACGCCGTTGACGTTGGCGAAGGTGTAGCCTTCGTTACCCAGGCGACGGGTGATCAGTTCGGAAGTAGTGGTCATCAGCTTGCGCGAGAACACTTGGTCCTTCTGCACCAGCAGCAGCGCCTTGACCTGGTCTTCAGGTACTTTCAGGTCGCCGCTCAGTTTTACGTCACGAACCTTGTACTTCTCGCCTTCGTTGACGTTGACGGTGATGTAGACGTGCTTCTTGTCCGGGGTGATGGACACCTGGGTCGAAGCGATATCCATGTTGATATAGCCACGGTCCAGATAATAGGAACGCAGGCGCTCCAGGTCACCGGACAGCTTTTCACGGGCATACTTGTCATCGTTCTTGAAGAACGACAACCAGTTGGTGGTCTTGAGTTCGAACAGGTCGATCAGGTCTTCATCAGCGAACTTGGTGTTACCCACCACGTTGATGTGCTGAATCGCCGCCACGGTGCCTTCGTTGATGTTGACCTTGAGGCCGACACGGTTACGCGGTTGCGGCACCACTTCCGTTTCCACGGTGGCGGAGTAGCGACCCTGGGCAACGTACTGGCGTTGCAGTTCGTTACGCACACCTTCAAGGGTGGCGCGCTGGAAGATCTCGCCTTCGGCCAGACCGGATTGTTTCAGACCTTTCATCAGGTCTTCAGTAGAGATCGCCTTGTTGCCTTCGATCTCGATACTGGCGACGGAAGGTCGCTCGACCACGGTGATGACCAGGACGTTGCCTTCGCGACCCAGTTGGATGTCTTGAAAGAAACCGGTTTTGAACAGCGCACGAGTGGATTCCACCAGGCGACGGTCATCAGCCTGTTCACCGACGTTCAACGGTAAGGCACCAAAGACGCTACCCGCGGAAACCCGCTGGAGGCCATTGACGCGAATATCGGAGATGGTGAAGGACTCGGCGTGAACTTCGGCGATCATCAATACGGTGAGAACCGCAGTTAGCAGCAGACGTTTCATGAAGTCCTTTCTTATTCCAACTGGCAATAAACAAACTGCCGCAAAATGCGGCAGATTCGCAATTCAGCGAAGCGTTACAGTCGACCCAGATCGTTGACCAGGGCTAATAACATCACCCCGACCACCAAACTGATACCGATCTGTATCCCCCAACCCTGCACCCGATCCGACAAGGGGCGACCACGCACCCACTCGACCAGATAAAACAACAGATGCCCCCCATCCAATACAGGAATGGGCAACAAATTCAGAACACCCAGGCTAATACTCAGATAAGCCAGGAAATTCAGGAAATCCGCGACACCCGACTGGGCAGAAGCGCCCGCCACTTTAGCAATGGTTATCGGTCCACTCAAGTTTTTTACCGAGAGCTCGCCGAACAACATTTTCTTGAGGGATTCGAGGGTCAGCACACTCATGGTCCAAGTGCGTTTTGCACCTTCGCCAATCGCAGCCAAAGGCCCGTAGCTCACCTCGCGCACCATCAATGGTGGCCAGTCGACAGCCTTGACCCCGGCACCGAGGTAACCCCCAGCGGCCTTGGCTTCCCCACGGACCGACAAGGTCACCGGGACGTCGATTTGAGCACCGTCGCGCTCAACTTTCAGCACAATCTTAGTATCAGGACGTACACGAACCAGATCGACCACCTGCTGCCAGTCGCCCAGCGCCTGCCCATCAAGGGCCAACAGGCGATCACCGGTCTTCAGGCCGGCAGCCTGGGCCGGACCTTTCGGGTCGAGCTCAGCGAGGACCGGCGGCAAGGCCGGGCGCCACGGACGTATGCCCAAGGACTTGATCGGATCAGGCTCATCAGCGCCCTTGAGCCAGTGGTCAAGGGCCAGCTCACGCGGAGTTTCGCTGGTGGAATCCTGCTCGCGCACCACCACATTGACGATGCCGCTTTCACCGAGGCGACGCACCAACTGCAAATTGACCGCACCCCATCCCGTGGTGGGTTCGCCATCAATAGATACAATTTCCTGCCCGGCAACCAATCCAGCCTTGGCGGCAATACTGTCTGACTCGACCGCACCGATGACCGGACGCACCTGCTGGCTGCCCAGCATGGCCAAGACCCAGAAGAACACCATCGCCAAGAGGAAGTTGGCGATCGGGCCGGCGGCGACGATAGCAATGCGCTGACGAACGGTCTTGCGGTTGAAAGATTGGTCCAACTGATCTGCAGGCACTTCACCTTCGCGCTCGTCGAGCATCTTGACGTAGCCACCCAGCGGGATGGCCGCAATCACGAACTCGGTGCCACGACGGTCGTGCCAGCGCACCAGCGGCATGCCGAAACCGACAGAAAAACGCAGTACCTTGACGCCGCAACGACGCGCCACCCAGAAGTGGCCGAATTCGTGGAAGGTAACCAGCACACCCAGAGCAACCAGGGTGCCGACAATCATGTAAAGCGCACTCATCTAATTTCTCCGCATTCCAATCCAGTGCCTGAAGATCAGGCTAACGCGCGTTGCGGCTCAACCATTGTTCTGCCAAGGCTCGGGCCTTGGTATCCGCCTCGAACACTGCCGCCAGATCATTCACCGCCACGATAGGCTCAAGCGCCAGGACGTCCTCGATAATACTCGCGATCTGCGGAAAGCGGATGCGCCGTTCGAGAAACGCTGCCACAGCCACTTCGTTGGCCGCATTCAGCATTGCCGGTGCACTGTTACCCGCTTCAGCCGCTTGCCGCGCCAGTCGCAGGCAGGGGAAGCGCTCCTCGTCCGGCGCCTCGAAGTCCAGACGGGCCACGGCAAACAGGTCCAAAGGCGCTACGCCCGAGTCGATCCGCTCTGGCCAGGCCAGGGCATTGGCAATCGGCGTGCGCATATCAGGGTTGCCCAACTGCGCCAGGACCGAGCCGTCCACGTAATCAACGAGAGAATGAATCACACTTTGTGGGTGAATCACCACCTCGACCTGATCCGGGCGCGCATCGAACAACCAGCACGCTTCGATCAGCTCCAGGCCTTTGTTCATCATGCTCGCCGAATCCACGGAGATCTTGCGCCCCATGGACCAGTTCGGATGAGCGCACGCCTGGTCGGGCGACACATGCTCCAACTCAGCCAGCGGGGTTTGTCGGAACGGACCACCAGAGGCGGTCAGCAGGATCCGGCGTACGCCCACCTGGCTCAAGCCGCGAGCATAGTCGCCAGGCATGCACTGGAAGATTGCGTTGTGCTCGCTATCGAGTGGCAGCAGCACGGCCCCGCTTTTGCGTACCGCCTGCATGAAGAGCGCACCAGACATGACCAATGCTTCTTTATTGGCCAGCAGGATCTTCTTGCCAGCATCCACGGCAGCCAAAGTTGGACGCAGGCCCGCAGCGCCGACGATAGCGGCGACCACGGTATCCACTTCAGCATCGGCCGAGACCTGGCACAGCCCCTCCTCCCCCACCAGCACTTGAGTGGCAAGCCCGGCGGCCTGCAGATCATCCTGCAGGCCCCGAGCAGCAGCGGCCTCAGGCACCACGGCGAAGCGCGGCGCGTGACGCACGCACAAGGCCAGCAGTTCGCTCAGGCGGGTAAAACCGGTCAGGGCAAAGACCTGGTAGCGATCTGGATGACGAGCTATCACGTCCAGGGAGCTCAACCCCACCGAGCCGGTTGCACCGAGCACGGTGACTTGCTGCAGGCGGCTCACGAAGCGGTCATCCACAACAGTACGGCGAAGATCGGGATGGCTGCGGTCAGGCTGTCGATACGGTCCAGCACACCGCCATGACCCGGCAGCAGGTTGCTGCTGTCCTTGATCCCGGCCTGACGTTTGAACATGCTTTCAGTGAGATCACCTACAACCGAGATGAACACGACAATGGCGGTGGCCAGCAGTGCCAGGAAAATTTCCTTCACCGACCAGTCACGCACTACACCGACGACCAGCGTGATCACCAGGGTCAACGCCAGGCCGCCATACACGCCTTCCCAGCTCTTGCCTGGACTGACCGCCGGCGCCAGCTTGCGCTTGCCGAAGGCCCGACCGGAAAAGTAGGCGCCGATATCCGCGCCCCAGACCAGCACCATAACCGCCAGGATCAGCCAGTTACCCATTGGATAACGCTTGATCTCCACCAGCCCTTGCCAGGCCGGTAGCAGGATCAACAAACCGATCACCAGCTTGCAGGCCACACTGGACCACTTGCTGCTGGTGCCCGGATAGGTCAAAACCAGGAATGTCGCCAGCGCCCACCACAGCACCGCCGCCCCCAACACCCAGGGCGCTATGTCCGGCAGGATGTACAGGAGGAACGCCAAGGCAGCTACGACAGCGGCATACACAACGCGCGGCAATTGCGCGCTGAAACCCGCCAGGCGCGCCCATTCCCAGGCACCCAGGGTGACCACCAGGCCGATAAACAGCGCAAAGGCGGAACCGTCGAGCAGGAAAAACCCACACAAGGCGATCGGCAACAGGATCAGTGCTGTGATGATTCGTTGTTTAAGCATTTAAACCCGGGCTCCAGCTTCGATCTGCTCGCTCGTTTTACCGAAGCGACGCTGACGGGAAGCGAAATCGGCCAGCGCGTTACGCATGGCATCGTGTTTGAAGTCCGGCCAGAACAGGTCGGAGAAGTACAGCTCGGTGTACGCCAGCTGCCACAGCAAGAAATTGCTGATGCGGTGCTCACCACCGGTACGGATGCACAAGTCCGGCAGCGGCAGGTCGCCGGTCACCAGGCAGGTTTGCAACAGTTCAGGGGTGATGTCGTCGGGCCGAAGATGACCGGCCTGCACTTCACGCGCCAGACGCTGTGCAGCCTGGGCGATATCCCACTGGCCACCGTAGTTGGCAGCGATCTGCAGCACAAATCGATTGGCCCCGGCCGTAATGGCCTCGGCTTCGCGCATGGCGGCTTGCAGTTCGGGATGAAAGCGCGAGCGATCGCCAATGATGCGCAGGCTGATGTTGTTGTCGTTGAGGCGCTTGGCTTCACGACGCAAGGCCTTGAAGAACAGGTCCATCAAGGCGCTGACTTCTTCGGCGGGCCGCTGCCAGTTCTCACTGGAGAAGGCGAACAAGGTCAACACCTCGACCTTGGCCTCGGCGCACACCTCGATCACAGCCCGAACCGCATCGACACCCGCTTTATGCCCGGCAACACCCGGCATAAAGCGCTTCTTCGCCCAGCGATTATTCCCATCCATGATGATCGCGACATGGCGCGGCACCACAGAGGGTACAGTCTGCTTGGTCTTTTCCATGAAGGCGTCCTGACCCCTTATACGGCCATCAGGTCCTTTTCTTTTTCTTCGGTGGCCTTGGTGATTTGGGCCTCGGCATCCTTGGTCAGCTTGTCGATATCAGCGGTGGCACGACGCTCTTCGTCTTCGCTGATTTCCTTGTCCTTGACCAGTTTCTTCAAGTCACCCAAGGCATCACGACGGATGTTGCGCACAGCAACACGGGCGTCTTCGGCTGCGCTGCGCGCCTGCTTGGTGAAGCCCTTGCGGGTTTCTTCGGTCAGGGCCGGCATGGAGATCAGCAGCAACTCACCCAGATTGGTCGGGTTGAGGTTCAAACCGGCGCTCTGGATGGCCTTGTCGACAGCACCCAGCATGTTGCGCTCGAACGCAACGACTTGCAGGGTGCGCGAGTCTTTAACAGTGATATTGGCGACGCTGCTGATCGGAGTATCGGAACCGTAGTAAGGCACCATCACGCTGCCCAGGATGCTTGGGTGCGCCTTGCCGGTACGGATCTGGCCGAATGCGTGGCTCAGAGATTCCAGGGATTTCTGCATACGCGCCTGGGCGTCTTTCTTGATTTCGTTGATCATTGTTGGCCTTCCTCGATCAGAGTCCCTTCTGCGCCGCCGTGTACGATATTCAGCAGGGCGCCGGGCTTGTTCATGTTAAATACGCGCAGCGGCATCTTGTGGTCGCGGCACAGGCAAATAGCCGTCAGGTCCATCACGCCCAGCTTGCGATCCAGCACTTCATCGTAGGTCAGATGATCGAACTTCTCGGCATGCGGGTCTTTGAATGGATCGGCAGTGTATACACCATCCACCTTGGTTGCCTTCAGCACAACGTCAGCATCGATTTCGATGGCGCGCAGGCAGGCTGCGGAGTCGGTGGTGAAGAACGGGTTGCCCGTGCCGGCGGCGAAGATCACCACTTCCTTGGCGTTCAGGTGGCGCATGGCTTTGCGGCGGTCATAGTGATCGGTCACGCCAACCATGGAAATAGCCGACATCACGATAGCCGAGATGTTGGCACGTTCCAGGGCGTCACGCATTGCCAGAGCATTCATCACAGTGGCCAGCATGCCCATGTGGTCGCCGGTAACACGATCCATACCAGCAGCACTCAGCGCCGCACCGCGGAACAGGTTGCCGCCACCGATTACCAGGCCGACCTGTACGCCGATGCCGACCAGTTGGCCGACTTCCAGCGCCATGCGGTCGAGTACTTTGGGATCGATCCCGAACTCTTCCGAGCCCATCAGGGCCTCGCCGCTAAGCTTGAGTAGAATGCGTTTATAGCGAGCCTGATAACCACTGCCCTGCTGAGCCATTGCGAATCTCTCCTGCGGCGTATTTTTTAAAAAATCTTGGCGAGCCGTTTTACGGCTTGCGTTCACTCTAGCTGGACGCTGCTACAGCGCCATCGGAACACGGCTTTGTAAGCCAGTTCCGAAAGGAAGCCAATTAAAATCGGCCTTCCCATTTGAAAAGAGGCTGCGCGCGTGAGCGGGCAGCCTCTTTTGGGCGACAGTTGAAAACTGTCTTATTGCTTGGCGGCAGCCAGCTGGGCAGCAACTTCTTCAGCGAAGTTGTCGACCGGCTTCTCGATGCCTTCGCCTACTTTGTAGTAAGTGAAGGAAACGATTTCAGCACCGGCTTTCTTGGCCAGTTCGCCAACCTTGACTTCAGGGTTCTTGACGAACGCCTGCTCAACCAGGCTCGCTTCAGCCAGGAACTTGCTGATACGGCCTTTGATCATGTTTTCAACGATGTTTTCTGGCTTGCCGGCGATCTTGTCGGCGTTCAGGCTCAGGAACACAGCTTTTTCGCGCTCGATGGCTTCTTCGGAAACTTCCGAAGGCAGCAGGAATTCAGGGTTGCTTGCAGCAACGTGCATAGCGATGTCTTTGGCCAGCTCAACGTCGCCGCCTTTCAGAACAACCGCTACACCGATCTTGTTGCCGTGCAGGTAACCACCAACCACATCACCTTCAACGCGAGTCAGGCGACGGATGTTGACGTTTTCGCCAACCTTGCCGACCAGTACCAGGCGATCAGCTTCTTGCGCTTCGATCAGAGGCTCAACGGTAGTCAGCTTCTCGTCGAATGCTTTCTTGACGCTGGCAGCAACGAATGCCTTGAAGTCGTCTTGCAGGGCCAGGAAGTCGGTCTGCGAGTTCACTTCCAGCAGAACGGCAGCTTTACCGTCTTCAACCAGAGCGATAGCGCCTTCAGCAGCGACGTTGCCGGCTTTCTTGGCGGCCTTGATGGCGCCCGAGGCACGCATGTCGTCGATGGCTTTTTCGATGTCGCCGCCGGCCTTGGTCAAGGCCTTTTTGCAATCCATCATGCCTTCGCCAGTACGCTCACGCAGTTCTTTAACCAACGCTGCAGTAATCTCTGCCATTTCAAAATCCTCTTGGATAGGTTTTCAACCATTCCACCCGATCAAACGGGCGATCAATTCTTCCCGAATTTCCGTTGTAGGCCGCTGCACGTTACAAATAGATGTAGCTACGCTGCCGACAAACGGTTTTCGAGGTGGCAAAAAGGGGGCCAAGCCCCCTTTTTGCTTACTGAGTCAACGCCAGGGCGTCAATTACTCAGCGGCAGCTACCGGAGCTTCTTCAACGAACTGCTCGGTACCACCAGCAACGTGGTTGCGACCACGGATTACAGCGTCAGCCATCGAACCCATGTACAGCTGGATAGCGCGGATTGCGTCATCGTTGCCTGGGATGATGTAGTCAACGCCTTCCGGGCTGCTGTTGGTATCGACTACGCCGATAACCGGGATGCCCAGCTTGTTGGCTTCGGTGATCGCGATGCGCTCGTGATCAACGTCGATAACGAACAGTGCGTCAGGCAGACCGCCCATGTCCTTGATACCACCCAGGGAACGATCGAGCTTTTCCAGGTCACGGGAGCGCATCAGCGCTTCTTTCTTGGTCAGCTTGGCGAAAGTACCGTCTTCGGCTTGTACTTCAAGGTCACGCAGACGCTTGATGGAAGCACGGATGGTTTTGAAGTTGGTCAGCATGCCGCCCAACCAGCGGTGATCGACGTACGGCGAACCGCAACGTGCTGCTTCTTCAGCAACGATCTTGCCAGCGGAACGCTTGGTGCCGACGAACAGAATCTTGTTTTTGCCCTGGGCCAGGCGCTCTACGAAAGTCAGAGCTTCGTTGAACATTGGCAGGGTTTTTTCAAGGTTGATGATGTGGATCTTGTTACGCGCGCCGAAAATGTATTTACCCATTTTCGGGTTCCAGTAACGGGTCTGGTGACCGAAGTGCACACCGGCCTTCAGCATATCGCGCATATTGACTTGGGACATGATAGTTCCTTAATAAGTCGGGTTTGGCCTCCACGTATCCCAATGACCAACCAGCGGCATCAAGGCCTCCGGCACCCAGGTCATCGTGTCGACACGTGTGTGGATTTAAGCTCTGCGGGGCATCCCCGGAAAGCGGCGCATTTTATACCACAGCATCGGCAAAAACGGAATACGCAATCACACTTGCCGCAGCGCGCTTTCGTGTAACCCCTTGAATAGACCTGATATAGCCCTACCTTATAGAGAGAAGCGATCATCAGAGGCTCATGATTTGAGGCCATCGTCTGTTAGAATCGCGTTTTCTGTGGCTTGTGCGAATTTTGCAACCTTTTGTCGCACGCCCGTAAACCGTATTGATTTCAGCGCATCGCGCTAGAGAGAGCCTGTATGACCGTTAGCTTGAAAACCGCCGAAGACATCGCTGGCATGCGCATCGCCGGCAAACTGGCTGCCGACGTGCTGGAAATGATTGCCGAACACGTCAAGCCCGGCGTCACCACCGAAACCCTGAACCAGATCTGCCACGACTATATAGTCAATGTGCAAGGTGCCATCCCTGCCCCGCTGAACTACAAGGGCTTCCCCAAGTCGATCTGCACTTCGGTCAACCACGTGGTCTGCCACGGGATTCCAGGTGACAAACCGTTGAAGGACGGCGACACCCTGAACATCGACGTTACCGTGATCAAGGACCGCTACTTCGGCGACACCAGCCGCATGTTCCACGTCGGCAATGTGCCGGTCTGGGCCGAGCGCCTGTCCCAAGTCACCCAGGAATGCATGTACAAGGCCATCGAGATCGTGAAACCCGGCTGCCGCCTGGGCGACATCGGTGAAGTGATCCAGAAGCACGCTGAAAAGAATGGTTTCTCGGTGGTGCGCGAATTCTGCGGCCACGGTATCGGTACCGTATTCCACGAAGAGCCGCAGATCCTGCACTACGGCCGCGCAGGCACCGGCATGGAACTCAAGGCGGGCATGACCTTCACCATCGAGCCGATGATCAACCAGGGCAAGGCCGACACCAAGGTGCTGGGCGACGGCTGGACCGCTATCACCAAGGATCGCAAGCTCTCGGCCCAGTGGGAGCACACCCTGCTGGTCACCGAAACCGGCTACGAGATCTTCACCCTGCGTGCGGACGACACGATCCCCCGCGTTTCCGCGTAAGGATCACCCAGGTTTTCCCCCACTGTGTTGTGACTGACTGTTAGATAGAAAGGAAAGCCGATCGATGCCCCAGGTGGATCCCGAACTCTTCGACCGTGGCCAGTTCCAGGCCGAACTGGCCCTGAAAGCGAGCCCAATTGCCGCGTTCAAGAAGGCTATCCGCCAGGCCCGTGAGGTGCTCGACGAGCGCTTTCGCAGTGGCCGGGACATCCGCCGGCTGATCGAGGACCGCGCCTGGTTCGTCGATAACATCCTGCAAAAGGCCTGGGAACAGTTCAGTTGGAGCGAAGACGCCGACATTGCCCTGGTGGCGGTCGGCGGCTACGGGCGTGGCGAGTTGCACCCCTATTCCGACATCGACCTGCTGATCCTGCTGGACAGTGCAGATCATGAGATCTTTCGCGATTCCATCGAGCGTTTTCTGACGCTGCTGTGGGACATCGGCCTGGAAGTCGGCCAAAGCGTGCGCTCGGTCGACGAATGCGCCGAAGAGGCCCGCGCCGACCTCACCGTCATCACCAACCTGATGGAAAGCCGCACCATCGCTGGCCCCGAGCGCCTGCGCCAGCGCATGCTCGAAGTCACCAGCACCGCGCACATGTGGCCGAGCAAGGACTTCTTCCTGGCCAAGCGTGCCGAGCAAAAGGCCCGGCACCACAAGTACAACGACACCGAATACAACCTGGAACCCAACGTCAAAGGCTCGCCCGGCGGGCTGCGGGACATCCAGACGATTTTGTGGGTTGCCCGTCGCCAGTACGGCACCCTGAACCTGCGCGCCCTGGCCGGCGAGGGTTTCCTGGTGGAGAGCGAAAACGCCTTGCTGGCCTCGTCCCAGGAATTCCTGTGGAAAGTGCGCTACGCCCTGCACATGCTCGCCGGGCGCTCCGAAGACCGCCTGCTGTTCGACCACCAACGCTCCATCGCCACCCTGCTGGGTTTTGAAGGCGAGGACGCGAAGACCAGCATCGAAAGCTTCATGCAGCAGTACTACCGGGTGGTCATGAGCATTGCCCAGCTCAGCGACCTGATCATCCAGCATTTCGAAGAGGTGATCCTGGCCCCCGAAGACGAAGCGCCGCCGCAGCCGATCAACGCGCGCTTCCAGTTGCATGACGGCTATATCGAGGCGCGCAACGACAACGTATTCCGCCGCACGCCGTTCGCCATGCTGGAAATCTTCGTGCTGATGGCCCAGCAGCCGGAAATCAAAGGCGTGCGCGCCGACACCATCCGCCTGCTGCGGGAGAACCGTCACCTGATCGACGACGATTTCCGCAACGATATCCGCAACACCAGCCTGTTCATCGAGCTGTTCAAGTGCAAGATCGGCATCCACCGCAACCTGCGGCGCATGAACCGTTACGGCATCCTCGGGCGCTATCTGCCGGAGTTCGGCTTTATCGTCGGTCAGATGCAACACGACCTGTTCCACATCTATACCGTGGACGCGCACACCCTGAACCTGATCAAGCACCTGCGTAAGCTTCAGTACACGCAAGTGTCAGAGAAATTCCCGCTGGCCAGCAAACTCATGGCCAAACTGCCCAAGCCCGAGCTGATCTACCTGGCCGGCCTGTACCACGACATCGGCAAGGGCCGGCATGGCGACCACTCCGAGGTCGGTGCGGTTGACGCCGAAGCCTTCTGCCAGCGTCATCAGTTGCCCGTTTGGGACAGCCGCCTGATCGTCTGGCTGGTGCAGAACCATCTGGTGATGTCGACCACCGCCCAACGCAAGGACTTGTCCGACCCGCAGGTGATCCACGACTTTGCGCAGATCGTCAGCGATGAAACCCGCCTCGACTATCTGTACGTGCTGACCGTCTCCGACATCAACGCTACCAACCCGACACTGTGGAACTCCTGGCGCGCCAGCCTGTTGCGCCAGCTCTACACCGAGACCAAGCGCGCCTTGCGCCGCGGCCTGGAGAACCCGGTGGACCGCGAAGAGCAGATCCGCCGCACCCAAAGCGCGGCCTTGGACATTCTGGTGCGCGGCGGCAACGATCCGGACGACGTGGAACAGTTGTGGTCGCAGCTGGGTGACGATTACTTCCTGCGCCACACCGCCGGCGATGTCGCCTGGCACACTGACGCAATCCTGCAACAGCCCGCCGATGGCGGCCCGCTGGTGCTGATCAAGGAAACCACCCAGCGCGAATTCGAAGGCGGCACGCAGATCTTCATCTACGCGCCGGACCAGCACGACTTCTTCGCCGTGACCGTGGCGGCCATGGACCAGCTCAACCTGAACATCCATGACGCCCGCGTCATCACCTCCAGCAGCCAGTTCACCCTCGACACCTATATCGTGCTCGACACCGATGGCGACTCGATTGGCGACAACCCGGCACGGGTGAAAAAGATCCGCGAAGGCCTGACCGAGGCCCTGCGCAACCCTGACGACTACCCGACCATCATCCAGCGTCGGGTACCGCGCCAACTCAAGCACTTTGCGTTTGCGCCCCAGGTGACCATTTCCAATGACGCCCAGCGCCCGGTGACCGTGCTGGAACTCAGCGCTCCGGATCGTCCGGGCCTGCTGGCACGCATCGGCGGGATTTTCCTGGAGTTCGACCTGTCATTGCAGAACGCCAAGATTGCGACCCTCGGCGAACGCGTGGAAGACGTGTTCTTCATTACCGATGCCTACAACCAACCGTTGTCCGACCCGGAACTGTGCCTGCGCCTGCAGGAAGCCATCGTCCAGCAGCTAAGCGTCACCCAGGAACCCGGCGTCGAACTCACGCGCCTGACCATTTGATTATTTAACTGTGTAAACACAACCCCTGTGGGAGCTGGCTTGCCTGCGATGCGGGCACCACGGCCCGGCAGGTACACCGCGGCGATGCCATCGCAGGCAAGCCAGCTCCCACAGGGTCTGTGTACACCGTGACTGAGGCTTACATGAACAACGCCCTGAACCAGCTCCAGCCCTACCCGTTCGAGAAACTGCGCGCCCTGCTGGGCAGCGTCACGCCTAACCCGGACAAGCGCCCGATCGCGCTGTCCATCGGCGAACCGAAACATAAATCGCCTACCTTCGTGGCTGAAGCATTGAGCAACAACCTCGACCAGATGGCCGTGTACCCGACCACCCTGGGCATTCCGGCCCTGCGCGAAGCCATCGGTGCCTGGTGCGAGCGTCGCTTCAACGTGCCCAAGGGCTGGCTCGACCCGGCGCGCAACATCTTGCCGGTCAACGGCACCCGTGAAGCGCTGTTCGCCTTCACCCAGACCGTAGTCAACCGTGGCGACGACGCACTGGTGGTCAGCCCGAACCCGTTCTACCAGATCTACGAAGGCGCCGCGTTCCTGGCCGGGGCCAAGCCGCACTATCTGCCATGCCTGGACGCCAATGGCTTCAACCCGGACTTCGACGCCGTGACGCCGGACATCTGGAAGCGCTGCCAGATCCTGTTCCTGTGCTCGCCCGGCAACCCAACCGGCGCGCTGATCCCGGTCGACACCCTGAAAAAACTCATCGCCCTGGCCGACGAATACGACTTCGTCATCGCCGCCGACGAGTGCTACAGCGAACTGTACTTCGACGAACACACCCCGCCGCCTGGCCTGTTGAGCGCGTGCGTCGACCTGGGCCGCCAGGACTTCAAGCGCTGCGTGGTGTTCCACAGCCTGTCCAAGCGCTCCAACCTGCCGGGCCTGCGTTCTGGTTTTGTGTCCGGCGACGCGGACATCCTCAAGGCCTTCCTGCTGTACCGCACCTACCATGGCTGCGCGATGCCGGTACAAACACAACTGGCCAGCATTGCGGCCTGGCAGGACGAAGCCCACGTGCTGGCCAATCGTGACTTGTATCGCGAGAAATTCGACGCAGTACTGGCGATTCTCAAGCCGGTACTGGACGTAGAGAGCCCAGATGGCGGCTTCTATTTGTGGCCGAATGTGAACGGCGACGACGCTGCGTTCTGCCGCGACCTGTTCGTGGAAGAACATGTGACCGTCGTGCCGGGTTCGTACCTGTCGCGGGAGGTGGATGGCTTCAACCCTGGCGCCGGCCGTGTGCGCATGGCGTTGGTTGCGCCGTTGGCGGAGTGTGTGGAAGCGGCTGAGCGGATCCGGGCGTTCATTAGCCGCCGCTAAAACGCTAAAGCCCGTGGTATCTGACAGATATCACGGGCCAAGGTAACAATCGCCTACACTCAATGCTGGAACTTTCCCTACGTTCAGGACGAATCAAATGACAGTTTCGTCACTGACTCCAACGGGAAAACGCCATGATCTCAGCCACCGTTTTTACCCCCTGCTCCCCTCCCCCCACTGATCGCTCGAACGACGGCGTCGATCAACCCGAACGCCTTTCCAGACGTCGACGCAATGTGGGTGAACCCGCTAAATACTGGCCGCAAAACAGCACCATCAAGATCGCGATGTACGATTACCCGATGGATGACCCCTATGTGCTGGCAGTCAAAAACGCCGCCAGCGAGTGGTCAACCCATATCAACCTCACATTCGAGTTCGTATCGGGCGACGAGGGCGACGTTAGAATTACGCAGAACATAGTAGGCGACACGGGCGGCTCCTCACGGATAGGTAACGACGCTCAACGTGCTTTGTATGGAGCCCCAACGATGAGCCTGCCGATAGATCATACGTTGCCGTCATTCAACCAAACCGTGCTGCATGAGTTCGGGCACATGCTGGGCGCACACCACGCGCATCAACATCCCGATGCCAATATCCAATGGAATCAGTCAGTTCTTGACATGAACTACCCACAAACCTATCAGCAAACCAACTTTCTACCGCTACCGCGCAGCGGGTCCTACGATTTTTTGCCCTACGATCCAGACTCGATCATGCATTACTCCATCAACCCCGCCTTGACCACTAGCAACGAGTTTCACTCAAGAGGCTCGACACTCAGTGCGGGGGACATTGCCTGGGCAAAAAAAACCTACCCCAGACCCAATAAGGGCGAAAACGCTACTTTTTCAATCCCAGGTTCGCCTCACTCATATCAAGCTCCGCCAATACCTCCCGCAATACATCGTCCGCGATTTCGTGATGCCGACTCAGACTGTACAACTCAAGGCGTTGCGCACGCAGGGCTTTGAGCCGAAGCTTGCGCTCCAACTGGTCCAACTGCTGCGCCAGCATTTGGGCTTCGGTCGAGTCGTTGAACACCTCCAATTGATGGCGATATTCCGACATCAATCGTGCCTTGAGCTCAGCGGCCAATGCCGACTGGGCGGCATCCTGGGTCCCGGCCTCACCGGGCTCTTCGGTTTCCAGGGCATGGATCGCGGCCACGGCGGTTTTCTTCCAGGCTTCGCGCACCTCGTTGTGGCGCTTTTCGTCGGGACTCTTTTCGATACCGCGCAACAACAGCGGCAAGGCGATACAGGCGGCAATCAGCGACAACAGAATCACGCCCGCCGCGATGAAGATCAGCAAGTCACGTTCGGGAAAATCCTGCCCTGGCGCCAGCAGCAACGGCACCGACATCACACCCGCCAGCGTCACCGCACCACGCACCCCACCGACCGTCAACAGCCAGCAGGACCGGGCGGTCGGTACCAGCGTCAGTTCGCTTTTCCCACGTAGCCTGCGCAACAATCCCGACAGCCGCCAGATGCTCTGCACCCAGATAAAGCGCAGCACCACCAGCACCAGGAAGATCGCGACCACATCCAGGCAGCGATAAAACAGGGTCGGCCACAGAGTCGGCTCATGGCTGACCACCGCCTTGATGATGTCCGGCAGTTGCAGGCCCAGCAGTAGGAAGATCAACCCATTGAAAGCGAACTCCAGCAACGACCACACGCTGCGATTGAGCAGCCGCGTGCTGGTCTGGCGCGGCAGCAGGTCGAGCCAGCTCTGCATCATGCCCGCCGCCACCGCCGACAAAATGCCCGAAGCCCCCAGCCGTTCGGCCAGCACATAGGCCGCAAACGGCAGCAGCAACATGAACACCACGTGAGTTGCCGGGTCGTCCCAGCCCCGAGCGATCATCCACGCGCGCAACCGGCCGACCAGCCAACTCAGGGCCACGCCGACCGCCAGACCACCGACAGCCACCAAGACGAATGTGAGGCTGGCATCCGCCAGGGAAAACACCCCGGTCAACGCCGCCGCCAGGGCGAACTTGAAGGTCACCAGGCCCGAGGCATCATTCATCAAGGCCTCGCCCTGGAGCATGTGCATCAGCGGCGTGGGCAAGCGATTCTGGGAAATGGCCGACACCGCCACGGCATCCGTCGGCGACAACACGGCCGCCAGGGCGAAGGCCACCGGCAGCGGGATCGTCGGCAAAATCCAATGGATGAAGTAACCGGCGACCACCACGGTAAACAGCACCAAGCCCACGGCCAGTGTCAGGATCGGCCCGCGCAGGCGCCACAACTCTCGCTTGGGCATACGCCAGCCATCGGAGAACAGCAACGGCGGCAAGAACAGAAACAGGAACAACTCCGGGTCCAGCGCCACATGCAGCCCCAGCGTCGGCCAGGCCAGCAAGGCACCGGCGGCAATCTGTACCAAGGGCAACGGCAGAGGAATGACACGCCCGACCAGACGCGAAACGCTGACCAGCATCAGCAGGATAAGAACGGTGTAGGCGGTTTGCATAACGCGGTTTTCCCGGACAATCGACTTGCAACGACACACATCAGGCAACAACTGGCCGTTGAAGTGCCATATTACCCGGCTATGTTATTCGCTGGCTTTTGCACAAAAGTCGCACAGCGCTGACGAGCGGCACCCAAACGCGCTGGTCGTGGCATAATCCGTGACCTTTCGTTTCTACTTGGTCCAAAGGGGGGCAATTCCTTGACCGCTTCAAGCAAAACGTTGCACCTTTTCGGCATCAAAGCCTGCGACACCATGAAAAAGGCGCGCACCTGGCTCGATGAGCACGGCGTCAACTATGAGTTTCACGACTACAAAACGGCCGGTATCGACCGCGAACACTTGACCCAATGGTGCGACGAGCACGGTTGGCAGGTGGTTTTGAACCGTGCGGGCACCACCTTTCGCAAACTCGAAGACGAACGCAAAGCCGATCTCGATCAGTCGAAAGCCATTGAATTGATGCTCGCACAACCTTCGATGATCAAGCGCCCGGTGCTGGATCTCGGTGACAGAACCCTGATTGGCTTCAAGCCAGATAGTTATTCGGCGGCCCTCAAGTAGGCCAGCCCTTTCCATTTTTGTAGAGGTAACAGCATGTCCAATTCCCTGTTCAGCCTGGGCTTCGGCGTCGGCACTCAGAACCGCCAAGGTGCTTGGCTGGAAGTGTTTTACGCACAACCGCTGCTCAACCCGTCGGCAGAAATCATCAACGCCATCGCGCCGATCCTCGGCTACACCGAAGGCAACCAGGCGATCACCTTCACCATCAGCCAAGCGCTGCAACTGGCTGATGCGCTCAAGAATGTCGACGCCACCCAAGCCGCGCTGCTCAACCGCCTGGCCGAAAGCCACACACCGCTGGTCGCCACCCTGCTGGCCGAAGACGCCGCACTGACCTCCACGCCTGAGGCGTACCTCAAGCTGCACCTGCTGTCCCACCGCCTGGTCAAGCCCCACGGCCTGAGCCTGGCCGGTGTATTCCCGCAGCTGCCAAACGTGGCCTGGACCAGCCAGGGCGCGATCGACATCAACGAACTGGCCGAGCGCCAACTGGAAGCCCGCCTGCGTGGCGAGCTGCTGGAAGTGTTCTCGGTGGACAAGTTCCCGAAAATGACCGACTACGTGGTGCCGAGCGGCGTGCGTATCGCTGACGCAGCACGCATCCGCCTGGGCGCCTACGTGGGCGAAGGCACCACTGTGATGCACGAAGGCTTCGTCAACTTCAACGCCGGCACCGAAGGCCCGGGCATGATCGAAGGCCGTGTATCGGCGGGCGTATTCGTCGGCAAGGGCTCGGACCTGGGCGGCGGTTGCTCCACCATGGGCACCCTGTCGGGCGGCGGCAACATCGTGATCAAGGTCGGCGAAGGCTGCCTGATCGGCGCCAACGCCGGTATCGGTATCCCGTTGGGCGACCGCAACACTGTGGAGTCGGGACTGTACGTCACCGCCGGCACCAAGGTTGCGTTGCTGGACGAGCAGAACCAGTTGGTCAAGGTGGTCAAGGCGCGTGAGCTGGCCGGCCAGCCGGACCTGCTGTTCCGCCGTAACTCCGAGACCGGTGCCGTGGAGTGCAAAACCCACAAATCGGCCATCGAACTGAACGAAGCGCTGCACGCTCACAACTAAGCAGCCACTCGATGCCACTAGCGGGCCCCGACCCTGGGGCTCGCTTATACGAGTCTTGAACACCATGCTAGTGCCCTCCCCCTGGCGCGCCGACTTTCCGGCCATCGCCACCCTGCAACGGCAAGACCAGACCTACCTGGACAACGCCGCCACCACGCAAAAACCCCAGGCTTTGTTGGATGCCATCAGCCATTACTACGCCAACGGCGCAGCCAATGTGCACCGGGCCCAGCATTTGCCAGGCGCCCATGCGACCCAGGCGTTTGAAGACAGCCGCAGCAAGGTCGCGCAGTGGTTGAATGCAGGCGACAGCGGGCAGATCGTGTTCACCCACGGCGCAACTTCAGCGCTGAACCTCCTGGCCTATGGCCTTGAGCACTTATTCAATGCGGGCGATGAGATTGTCATCAGCGCCCTGGAACACCACGCCAACCTGCTGCCCTGGCAGCAATTGGCCAAGCGCCGCGCGCTGAACCTGGTGGTACTGCCACTGGGCGATGACGGCGTGATCGACCTGGCTGCCGCTGCCGAGCTGATCGGTCCGCGTACACGGTTATTGGCAGTGAGCCAGCTGTCCAACGTGCTCGGCGCCTGGCAGCCGCTGGAAGCCTTGCTGGCACTCGCTCAGCCACACGGCGCGTTGACCGTGATCGACGGCGCCCAGGGTATCGTCCATGGTCGTCATGACGTGCAGGCCCTGGGTTGCGACTTCTATGTGTTTTCCAGCCACAAGCTGTATGGCCCGGATGGCGTTGGCGTGCTGTTTGGTCGCAACGAAGCCCTGCACCACCTGCGCCACTGGCAGTTTGGCGGCGAGATGGTGCAGCAGGCCGACTACCACAGCGCCAGCTTCCGCCCTGCGCCGCTGGGTTTTGAGGCCGGTACACCGCCGATTGCCAGCGTGATTGGCCTGGGCGCCAGCCTGGATTACCTGAGTTCGCTGGACCAGCAGGCCGTCGTTGCCCACGAAGCGGCGCTGCATGACTACTTGTTGCGCGGACTCAACGCGCGCAATGGCGTGCGCGTACTCGGATCACCGCAGGTCGCTCTGGTGAGTTTTGTCGTGGAGGGCGTGCATAACGCCGACCTTGCGCACTTGCTCACCGAGCAAGGTATTGCCGTGCGCGCCGGCCATCACTGCGCGATGCCCCTGCTCAAGGCGATGCACCTGTCGGGAGCCATTCGCGTGTCCCTGGCGCTGTATAACGATTCCGATGACCTGGAACGCTTCTTCGAAGCGCTGGACCAGTCCCTGGATATGCTGCGATGAGCTTGCCGGTAGAGGCCGTTGCCGCGCTTGACGCCTTCCAGGCCGTCGGCAGTTGGGAGCAGCGCGCGCGGATGCTGATGCAATGGGGCGAGCGTCTGCCGCCATTGGCGGATGAGGACAAGGTCGACGCCAACCTGGTGCAGGGCTGTGAAAGCCTGGTGTGGCTGGTGGGGCGTTTGGAGGATGGCCACTGGCAGTTTGTTGCGAGCAGCGATGCACGGATGATTCGAGGGTTGGTGGCGTTACTGCTGGCGCGGGTCAATGGGTTGTCGACGGCTGAGTTGCAGACGGTGGACTTGTCGGATTGGTTCGCGCAACTGGGGCTTTCCCGCCAACTGTCACCGTCGCGCAGCAATGGCCTGAACGCTGTGCTGCAGCGTATGCGGGCATTAAGCCCTACACAAAACTAAATGTGGGAGCGGGCTTGCTCGCGAAAGCGCAGTGTCAGTAGATACATCATTGACTGAATCACCGCATTCGCGAGCAAGCCCGCTCCCACATTTGGATCTATGTTCAGCAGTGAGATCTAGGCGGGTTTGACCCGCTCGGAAGGCCTGCGCACCCCGGCCACAATCTTGTCCACCGCCTTGGTCGCCGCGACCATGCCAAAGGTGGCCGTCACCATCATCACCGCACCAAAGCCGCCCGCGCAGTCCAGCTTCACGCCATCCCCGACAAAACTCTTCTGCAAACAAATGCTGCCGTCCGGCTTGGGATAGCGCAGCTGTTCGGTGGAAAACACACACGGCACGCTGTAATGACGGGTCACGGTGCGGGAGAAGTTGTAGTCGCGGCGCAGGGTCGAGCGCACTTTCGACGCCAACGGGTCATTGAAGGTGCGGTTCAAGTCGCAGACCTGGATCAACGTCGGGTCAATCTGCCCACCAGCGCCGCCGGTGGTGATGATCTGGATCTTGCGGCGCTTGCACCAGGCAATCAGCGCGGCCTTGGCATTCACCGCGTCGATGCAGTCAATCACGCAGTCGATGTCCGGCGTGATGTATTCGGCCATGGTGTCACGGGTCACGAAGTCCGCCACCGCATGCACCGTGCAATCCGGGTTGATGCCGCGCAGGCGCTCAGCCATCACCTCGACCTTGGGCTTGCCCACGGTGCTGTCCAGCGCGTGCAACTGGCGGTTGCTGTTGCTGACGCAGACATCGTCCAGGTCAAACAGCGAAATCTCGCCCACCCCGCAACGGGCCACGGCTTCCGCCGCCCAGGAGCCTACGCCGCCGACGCCGACGATCGCCACATGGGCCGCTTTCAAGCGTTCCAGGCCTTCAATGCCATACAAGCGGGCGACGCCTGCAAACCGCGGATCTTCTGTACTCATGACCATTACCCCAAAAACCGGCGCGCATTATGGACTACGCAGCGACAAGTTCGAAGCGACAAGCTACAAGTAAAGAACTTAGATGGTCTTTCGCGGACTAATGTCCGGTTTTTCTCTGCTTGCTGTACGGTCAGGGAAGGGCCGGTGTAGGATGCGCGCCGTTCGGCGTAGGCCGACACCTCTTTTCGTTCCACACCCTTTGGAACCCGAAATAGCCATGGCATCGCGTAAATTTGGACTCAACCTGGTGATCGTGCTGGCAATCGCCGCGCTGTTCACCGGTTTCTGGGCGCTGATCAACCGCCCCGTCACCACCCCCAACTGGCCTGAACAGATCTCCGGTTTTTCCTACTCGCCGTTCCAGCAAGGCCAGTACCCGCAGAAAGACCAGTACCCGACCGACGACCAGATGCGTCGCGACCTCGAGATCATGAGCAAGCTGACGGACAACATCCGTACCTACTCGGTCGACGGCACCCTGGGGGATATCCCCAAGCTGGCGGAAGAGTTCGGCCTGCGTGTGACCCTGGGGATCTGGATCAGCCCGGACCTTGAGCGCAACGAGCGAGAAATCCAGCGCGCCATCGAAATAGCCAACAGCTCGCGCAGTGTCGTGCGGGTTGTGGTCGGTAACGAAGCGCTGTTCCGTGAAGAAATCACCCCTGAAGCGCTGATCGTGCTGCTGGACCGGGTGCGCGCCGCCGTGAAGGTACCGGTGACCACGTCCGAGCAATGGCATATCTGGGAAAAGAACCCGCAGTTGGCCAAGCACGTCGACCTGATCGCCGCGCACATCCTGCCGTTCTGGGAATACATCCCGATGGACAAGGCCGGCCAGTACGTACTCGACCGCGCCCGCGACCTGAAGAAACTGTTCCCGAAAAAACCGCTGTTGCTGTCGGAAGTGGGCTGGCCGAGCAACGGCCGCATGCGCGGGGGCAATGAAACCTCCCCGGCCGACCAGGCGATCTACCTTCGGACGCTGGTGAACAAGCTGAATCGCCAGGGCTTCAACTACTTCGTGATCGAGGCCTTCGATCAGCCGTGGAAAGTCAGCGACGAAGGCTCGGCGGGCGCTTACTGGGGCGTGTACAACGCCGCACGCCAGCAGAAATTCAACTTTGAAGGGCCGGTTGTCGCGATCCCGCAATGGCGCGTGCTGGCCATCGGTTCGGTGGTGCTCGCGCTGCTGTCCCTTACCCTGCTGATGATCGACGGCTCGGCCCTGCGCCAGCGTGGTCGTACCTTCCTGACCTTTATCGCGTTCCTCTGCGGTTCGGTACTGGTGTGGATCGGCTACGACTACAGCCAGCAATACAGCACTTGGTTCAGTGTCACCGTGGGCATCCTTCTCGCCCTCGGCGCCCTGGGCGTGTTTATCGTGTTGCTGACCGAAGCCCACGAACTGGCGGAAGCGGTGTGGACCCACAAGCGTCGGCGTGAATTCCTGCCGGTCGAGGGGGATTCGGACTACCGCCCGAAAGTGTCGATCCACGTGCCGTGCTACAACGAGCCGCCGGAGATGGTCAAACAGACCCTCGACGCCCTGGCCGCCCTCGATTACCCGGACTACGAAGTCCTGATCATCGACAACAACACCAAGGACCCAGCGGTGTGGGAGCCGGTGCGCGACTACTGCGAAACCCTCGGCCCGCGCTTCAAGTTCTTCCATGTCGCGCCCCTGGCCGGTTTCAAGGGGGGTGCGCTGAACTACCTGATCCCGCACACCGCCAAGGACGCCGAAGTGATCGCGGTGATCGACTCCGACTACTGCGTATCGCCGAACTGGCTCAAGCACATGGTCCCGCACTTCGCCGACCCGAAAATCGCCGTAGTGCAGTCGCCGCAGGATTACCGCGACCAGAACGAAAGCACCTTCAAGAAGCTCTGCTACGCGGAATACAAGGGCTTCTTCCATATCGGCATGGTCACCCGCAACGACCGTGACGCGATTATCCAGCACGGCACCATGACCATGACCCGACGCTCGGTGCTTGAAGAACTGGGCTGGGCCGACTGGTGCATCTGTGAAGACGCCGAACTGGGCCTACGCGTATTCGAGAAAGGCCTGTCGGCGGCGTATTACCACGACAGTTACGGCAAGGGCTTGATGCCGGATACGTTTATCGACTTCAAGAAACAGCGTTTCCGCTGGGCTTACGGCGCGATCCAGATCATCAAGCGTCACACCGCAAGCCTCTTGCGCGGCAAGGACACCGAGTTGACCCGTGGCCAGCGTTACCACTTCCTCGCGGGCTGGTTGCCGTGGGTGGCGGATGGCATGAACATCTTCTTCACCGTCGGCGCGTTGTTGTGGTCGGCGGCGATGATCATCGTGCCGACGCGGGTTGACCCGCCGCTGCTGATTTTCGCCATCCCGCCGTTGGCGTTGTTTGTGTTCAAGGTGGGCAAGATCATCTTCCTCTACCGTCGCGCGGTAGGCGTGAACTTGAAGGATGCGTTCTGCGCGGCCCTGGCCGGCCTGGCGTTGTCGCACACCATCGCCAAGGCGGTGTTGTATGGCTTCTTCACCACCAGCATTCCGTTCTTCCGCACACCGAAAAACGCGGATAACCACGGCTTCTGGGTGGCGATTTCCGAAGCCCGCGAAGAAATGTTCATCATGCTGCTGTTGTGGGGCGCGGCGCTGGGGATTTACCTGGTGCAGGGCCTGCCGAGCAATGACATCCGCTTCTGGGTGGTGATGTTGTTGGTGCAGTCGCTGCCGTATGTGGCGGCACTGATCATGGCGTTCCTGTCTTCGCTGCCGAAACCTGCGGCGGCGCCGGAACCCGTGCCAGCGGCGTAAAAACTTGCGCAATGCACTAAACGGCGGCCTCTGGCCGCCGTTTTGCTATAAGATAACGGCCGTTTTGTGAGTATTGGCCCAGCCCTGCTCTAATGTGGGAGCTGGCTTGCCTGCGATACAGGCGCCGCGGTCTGGCTGGTACACCGCGGCGATGCTATCGCGGGCAAGCCAGCTCCCACACTGAATCTGCGCCGTTTCAAGTCCACATTCGCCCTGCGCCCATTACATGCTTTCCGGAGTTCCCCCATGACGGCCCACGCCGACCTTTCGCCGACCCTTCAACTCGCCATCGACCTGATCCGTCGCCCGTCGGTCACGCCAATCGATGCCGACTGCCAGAAGCTGATGATGCAGCGTCTGGGCGACGCCGGTTTTGCGCTTGAGCCGATGCGCATCGAAGACGTGGACAACTTCTGGGCCACCCATGGCAAGCACGAAGGCCCGGTGCTGTGCTTCGCCGGTCATACCGACGTGGTGCCGACCGGCCCGGTGCAGGCCTGGCAAAACGACCCGTTCGACGCGTTGATCGATGAAAACGGCATGCTTTGCGGGCGTGGCGCAGCAGACATGAAAGGCAGCCTGGCCGCGATGCTGGTGGCGTCGGAGCGTTTTGTCGCCGACTACCCGGACCACAAGGGCTCGGTGGCCTTCCTGATCACCAGCGATGAAGAAGGCCCGGCGCACCATGGCACCAAAGCCGTGATCGAACGCCTGGCCGCACGCAAGGAGCGCCTGGACTGGTGCATCGTCGGCGAACCATCGAGCACTACGCTGGTGGGCGATGTGGTCAAGAACGGCCGTCGCGGTTCCCTCGGCGCCACCCTGACCGTGCGCGGCGTACAAGGCCACGTGGCCTACCCGCACCTGGCGAAGAATCCGATCCACTTGGCTGCGCCGGCCCTGGCCGAATTAGCCGCTGAGCACTGGGACGACGGCAACACCTTCTTCCCGCCCACCAGTTTCCAAATCTCCAACCTCAACTCCGGTACCGGCGCGACCAACGTGATTCCGGGTGACCTGACGGCAGTGTTCAACTTCCGCTTCTCCACCGAGTCCACCGTCGAAGGCCTGCAGCAGCGCGTTGCGGCGATCCTCGACAAACACGGTCTGGACTGGCACGTGGAGTGGGCGCTGTCGGGCCTGCCGTTCCTCACCGAACCGGGCGCGTTGCTGGATGCGGTCTCAGCCAGCATCAAGGCGATCACCGGTCGCGAAACTCAGGCGTCCACCAGCGGCGGTACTTCTGATGGGCGTTTCATCGCCACATTGGGTACGCAAGTGGTCGAGTTGGGCCCGGTCAACGCGACAATCCACCAGGTCAACGAGCGCATCCTCGCCAGTGACCTCGATGTGCTGACCGAAATCTACTACCAGACCCTGATCAAGTTGCTCGCCTGATGCTCGCGTGCCCTCTTTGCAGCGCCCCGCTCAACGCGGTGGACAATGGCGTGGAGTGCCCGGCCGGACACCGTTTCGACCGCGCACGCCAGGGTTACTTGAACCTGTTGCCAGTGCAGCACAAGAACAGCCGCGACCCGGGCGATAACCTGGCGATGGTGCAAGCGCGCCGCGACTTCCTCAACGCCGGGCACTACGCCCCAGTGGCCAAGCGCCTGGCCGAATTGGCCGCAGAACGTGCCCCGGCGCACTGGGTCGACATCGGCTGTGGCGAGGGTTACTACACCGCGCAGATCGCCGACGCCCTGCCCCACGCCGATGGCTACGCGCTGGATATCTCCAAGGAAGCAGTCAAGCGTGCCTGCAAGCGCACCCCGGCGCTGACCTGGCTGATCGCGAGCATGGCCCGTGTGCCGTTGTCGTCAGGCAGTTGCCAGTTTCTCGCCAGCGTGTTCAGCCCATTGGACTGGGAAGAGGCCAAGCGCCTGCTCAGCCCCGGCGGTGGGTTAATGAAGGTCGGCCCGACCAGCGGTCACCTGATGGAACTGCGCGAACGCCTGTACGACGAAGTGCGTGAGTACACCGACGACAAGCACCTGGCCCTGGTGCCAGATGGCATGAGCCTGGCGCACAGCGAGACGCTGGAATTCACCCTGAGCCTCGCCGAGCCCCAGGACCGCGCCAACCTGCTGGCCATGACCCCACATGGCTGGCGTGCCAGCGCCGAGCGTCGCGCACAGGTGATTGAGGCGGCTGAGCCGCTGGTGGTCACTGTGTCGATGCGCTACGACTATTTCGTGCTTCAATAACTGACTTTCCAGTATCCGCGAATGGATTTTCGAATCCCGCAACGAGGAACATCCATGCGCCAACCCGATATCGAGATTTACCTGAAGGACGCCGACGTCGACCACAAGGCCATCGCCGCCTGGCTGGGCGCCGCCCTGGGCCCGTGCTCCGACTGGGTCCAGAAAGGCCAGACCTACAAATGCAAAGCCGGCAATGTGCCCATCACTTGGCTGCCCAAAGCCGTCGGCAAATGGAACAGCCTGTACCTGGAAAGCGACCAGACCCCATGGGACGACGACATCGCCTGCGCCCGCGCTGCGTTTGCTGCGCTGAACGTGGAAGTGCGTTGCGCGCCGGGGACTTGGGTTGAGGAAGAAGGTGAGGAAAGCGCTGACACCTGGATTCGGATCAGCGAAGACGGTGAAGAGCAGATCACCTGGAAAACCGCCTGAGCTAAACCTGCAAACCCAATCAATGTGGGCGCTGGCTTGCCCGCGATGCAGACACCTCGGTCTATCAGTAAGACCACAGTGATGCTATCGCAGGCAAGCCAGCTCCCACAGTTGATTGGGTTGCCAAGCCTGGGTCTTTATAGACCCACCACATCCTCCGCCTGCAACCCCTTCTCGCCGGTCACCACGGCGTATTCCACTTGCTGGCCCTCAGCCAGAGAGCGGTGGCCCTCACCGCGAATGGCACGGTAGTGCACAAACACATCCTTGCCGTCTTCGCGCTGGATAAAGCCATAACCCTTTGCATCGTTGAACCACTTCACATTGCCGGTTTCACGCGTTGCCATCTGTCTTACTCCCACATGCATTTTTATTGTTGAGTCGCTCGCATTGAACTGCCGAGTATAAGACAGGCTCAAAAACGATCAACTCAAGTTTACATCGCTGCTTTTTTGCCGATTTTCGGCGAATACGGCACACTACCCGCCCGAGCGCCTGCTCGGTTTTTTCCACTTGAAGCAGCACGCCTATGACCCGTTCCCCGTTCCGCCGTCTAGTGTTCGGCACCTTGCGCCGACTGTTGTACCTCTGGGTCCGCTCGGAGACGATCAACCAGTCGTCCCTGACCCTTAACCTGGACCGCAGCCGGCCGGTGTTCTACGTCCTGCAATCGCCCTCCCTCACCGAATTGGCCGTGGTCGACGCCGAGTGCACCAAAGCTGGCCTGCCGCGCCCGGTGCTGCCGGTATCGGTAGGCCCCTTGATGGAACCGGCGGCGTTCTTCTACCTCACACCGGAACCGGACTGGCTCGGCCGCCAGGACAAGCGCGGCGCGCCGCCCACACTGACCCGTCTGGTCAACACCCTCACCGAACACGCCGAAGAGAATGCACAAATCATTCCGGTCAGCGTGTTCTGGGGCCAGTCCCCCGAGAGCGAATCCAGCCCGTGGAAGCTATTGTTTGCCGACAGTTGGGCCGTCACCGGGCGTCTGCGCCGGCTGTTGAGCATTCTGATCCTCGGTCGCAAGACCCGGGTGCAATTCTCTGCGCCTATCAACCTGCGTGAATTGATCGAGCACAATAAAGGCCACGAACGTACCGTGCGCATGGCTCAACGCATCCTGCGCGTGCACTTTCGTAACCTGAAGACGGCGGTGATCGGTCCCGATTTGTCCCACCGCCGCAACCTGGTGAAGGGCCTGGTCAACATGCCGCTGGTGCGCCAGGCCATTGCCGATGAGGCCGAACGGGAGAAGATCAGCCCGGAGAAAGCCAAGGCCCAGGCCCTGCGCTACGGCAACGAGATCGCCTCGGACTACACCTACACGGCGATCCGCTTCCTCGAAGTGGTACTGAGCTGGTTCTGGAACAAGATCTACGACGGCATCAAGGTCAATAACATCGAAGGTGTGCAAAAGGTTGCCCAGGGTTACGAGGTGATCTACGTGCCTTGTCACCGCAGCCACATCGACTACCTGTTGCTGTCCTACCTGTTGTTCAAGAATGGCCTGACCCCGCCGCACATCGCCGCCGGAATCAACCTGAACATGCCGGTGATTGGCAGCCTGCTGCGCCGTGGCGGTGCGTTTTTCATGCGCCGCACCTTCAAGGGCAACCCGCTGTACACCTCAGTGTTCAACGAATACCTGCACACCTTGTTCACCAAGGGCTTTCCGGTGGAGTACTTCGTCGAAGGCGGACGTTCGCGTACCGGACGCATGTTGCAGCCGAAGACCGGGATGCTGGCGATCACCCTACGCAGCTTCTTGCGCTCCTCACGCATGCCGATCGTGTTTGTGCCGGTGTATATCGGCTATGAGCGCGTACTCGAAGGCCGCACCTACCTAGGCGAGTTGCGCGGCGCGAGCAAGAAGAAAGAGTCGATCTTCGATATTTTCAAAGTGGTCGGCGCGCTCAAGCAGCGCTTTGGCCAGGTCGCGGTCAACTTCGGTGAGCCGATCAAACTGGCCGAATTCCTCGACAGCGAGCAACCGGACTGGCGTGCCCAGGAACTGGGTCCGAACTACAAGCCGGCCTGGCTCAACGAAACCACCAACCGCCTCGGCGAACAGGTGGCACGCCACTTGAACGAAGCCGCTGCGGTCAACCCGGTAAACCTCGTGGCCCTGGCATTGCTGTCCACCACCCGCCTGGCCTTGGACGAACAAGCCATGGCGCGCCAGTTGGACCTGTACCTGGCGTTGCTGCGCCGCGTGCCCTACTCGCCTCACACCACCTTGCCCGAAGGCGATGGCCTGGCGCTGATCAAGCATGTGAAGGACATGGACCTGCTGTCGGAGCAGAGTGATGCCCTGGGCAAGATTCTGTACCTGGACGAGCAGAACGCCGTCCTGATGACCTATTACCGCAACAACGTTTTGCATATCTTTGCCCTGCCGGCGCTGCTGGCGAGCTTCTTCCAGAGCAGTTCACGGATGAGCCGCGACCAGATCCTGCGTTACACCCACGCGCTGTACCCGTACCTGCAATCGGAACTGTTCATTCGTTGGTCGCTGGAAGAGCTGGACACGGTAATCGACCAATGGCTGGAGGCCTTTGTCGAACAGGGCCTACTGCGTTTCGAAAACAATGTCTACCTGCGTCCGGCGCCGAGTTCGCGGCACTTTGTGCTGTTGACCTTGCTGTCCAAGAGCATTGCCCAGACCCTGCAACGCTTCTACATGGCGATTTCGCTGCTGCTCAACAGCGGCCAGAACAGCATCAGTGCCGAAGAACTGGAAGACCTGTGCACGATCATGGCCCAGCGCCTGTCGATCCTGCATGGCCTCAACGCCCCGGAATTCTTCGACAAGAGCCTTTTCCGACATTTCATCCAGACCTTGCTGGAGCAAGATGTGCTGCGTCGCGACGAGGCCGGCAAACTGAGTTATCACGACCTGCTCGGGGAACTGGCCGAAGGCGCGGCGAAACGCGTGCTGCCGGCGGAGATTCGCCTGTCGATCCGCCAAGTGGCGTTGCATCGCGTGGATGACGCCGCCGAAGCACCTGTCGAACCCGACGCCACTGCACCTGAACAAACCCGCTAGATTTAAAGAGGCGCCGGATGGATTCCGGCGCCGTTGAAAAGGAGCAACACCATGAAAAAGATCATCCTCCTGGGCCTGAGCGCTCTGCTCGGAGCTTGCCAATCCATGAGCCCTGCCCCCAAAGCCAGCCTCGACGGCGAAGTGTTCTACCTGCAACGCATCGCCCTGCCGCCCACCGCGACCTTGAGCGTCAGCCTGCAAGACGTGTCGCTGATGGATGCTCCGGCCGTGACCCTGGCTGAGCAGAAAGGTCCGGTCAAAGGCCAGGTGCCGCTGCCGTTTCACCTGAGCTATGACCCGGCGCAAATCAAACCTGGCCACACTTATTCGGTGAGCGCTCGCATCGAAGTGGATGGCAAGCTACTGTTTATCACCACCGAACGGCACGCTGTGCAGCTCAATGGCCAAGACACGCAACCCCTGCGCCTGCGGGTTGATGCTGTTACCCACTGATAGTCTCCAGAACTTAAGCCAGATTAAAAAGGAAGCGCCCATGCTCCGTAACTCCCTTCGTTTTACTGCCCTGTGTGCCGGCCTGCTGTTCGGTGCCAACGCCATGGCCCTGGACTTGAGCAGCCTGTCGCAGGGCGACGCCAGTGGCGGCCTCAAGGACGCCCTGACCCAAGGCGCGCAGATCGCCGTGAAGCAACTGGGCGTACCGGGTGGTTTCAGCAACAACCCGGAAGTGAAGATCGGTCTGCCTGGCAAGTTGGGCAAAGTCGCCGACAAACTGAAAATGTTCGGCATGGGTGACCAGGTGACTCAGTTGGAAACCAGCATGAACAAGGCCGCCGAAACCGCCGTGACCCAGGCCCAGCCGATCCTGGTCAACGCCGTGAAGAACATGAGCGTGACTGACGCCAAGGGCATCCTCAGTGGTGGCCAGGACTCGGCCACCCAGTACCTGAACAAAAGCAGCCGCGAGCAAATCCGCGCCAAGTTCCTGCCGATCGTCAAAGCGGCGACCGACAAGGTCGGCGTCGCCCAGCAATACAACGCCCTGGCCGGCAAGGCCGCGGCCTTTGGCGCTGTGGACGCCAAGAGCGCCAACGTCGAGAACTACGTGACCGAGCAGGCGCTGGACGGGTTGTTCAAGATGATTGCGAAGCAGGAAGAAACCATTCGTGAGAACCCGGCGGCGGCAGCCACCAGTTTGGCGAAAAAGGTATTTGGCGCGCTGTAACGCCTCCCATTGCACTGCGCCCAGGTCGCCAATCATTGGCCTGGGCGCAGCGGTCTTACGTTCTCAACGATTCAAGGAAAACAACGAAAACACAGGCCTGCTGGGCAGTTGATGCTCAGCGACGTCGTGCGGGTGTGGCTTTCTGCGAACCGATTTGGCGGGTTGAGAATGGTTGTATCCCGGGTAGCGGTTTGTATGGGGACGGTGGTGCTGACCCCAGTTGCCACAAGCCGGCTTTTGCGGCTTCGCGGACTCAATACCTGGTCGAGATGACTGGGTACCCACCAACGCTTCCAATAGCGACAATTTGAAATTAACCAAAGCAGTAAGAATCGACATAGGACACTCCCTTAACTCATAGAAAACGCTCGTTTGCCCACGGGCAGAGTACGAACGTGTGTGCCTGTCCATCAGGCATTTCTGAGTGGGGTGAAAGTCAGGAGCGTTCCGCCGGCATCGATGGAGATTGCATCGGTATGTAAATCCGACGCCGGCGGAACCAGTACATGACCGACATAGCCGGCCAGTTCAACGCGGGGCGCTGCCTGGCCGGGCAGCCAGCGTGATCAGACAACGTCCTTCTTCACCCGGAACCACGCAGCATAAAGTGCCGGCAGGAACAACAACGTCAACGCCGTCGCCACAATCAACCCGCCCATGATCGCCACCGCCATCGGCCCGAAGAACACACTGCGCGACAGCGGGATCATCGCCAGCACCGCCGCGAGGGCTGTCAGCACAATCGGGCGGAAGCGTCGGACGGTGGCTTCGATAATCGCCTGCCATGGCGCAAGACCCGCCTTGATGTCCTGTTCGATCTGGTCCACCAGGATTACCGAGTTGCGCATGATCATCCCCGACAAGGCGATGGTGCCGAGCATGGCCACAAACCCGAAGGGCTGGCGGAATACCAGCAGGAACAGCGTCACGCCGATCAGGCCCAGCGGCGCCGTCAGAAACACCATCGCCGTGCGTGAGAAGCTGCGCAGTTGCAGCATCAGCAACGTCAGCACCACCACGATGAACAACGGCACGCCGGCTTTTACCGAGTTCTGCCCACGGGCGGAGTCTTCGACCGTGCCGCCGACGTCCAGCAAGTAACCATCCGGCAGCTCGGCGCGTACGCCTTCCAGGGTCGGCAGGATTTGCTGGACCAGGGTCGCCGGTTGTTCCTTGCCGTAGATATCGGCGCGCACGGTCACCGTTGGCAGGCGGTTGCGGTGCCAGATGATGCCTTCTTCGAAGCCGTACTCCAGGGTGGCGATCTGCGACAGCGCCACGCTTTTGCCGTTGTCGGTAGGCACCGCCAGGCTTGGCAGCAACGACAGCTCGGTGCGTTCATGCACGGTGCCGCGCAGGAGGATTTCGATCAACTCGTTGTCCTCGCGGTACTGGCTGACGCTGGAACCGGTCAACGAGCTCTGCAGGAATTTCGACAGATTGGCCGTGCTCACGCCGAGGGCACGGGCGCGGTCCTGATCGATATTGAGGTAGACGATCTTGCTCGGTTCTTCCCAGTCCAGGTGAACGTTGACCACGTGGGTATTTTCGCGAACCTTTGCAGCGACTTTCCGAGCCAGGGCGCGGACTTCTTCGATATGTTCGCCGGTCACGCGAAACTGCACCGGATAGCCCACAGGCGGGCCGTTCTCCAGGCGCGTAACCCGTGAGCGCAGGTCAGGGAATTGTTCGTTGAGCGTTTCGATCAGCCAGGTGCGCAGGCTTTCGCGCTCCTCGATGGTTTTGGCCAGCACGACAAACTGGGCAAAGCTGGCGGCCGGCAGTTGTTGGTCCAGCGGCAGGTAGAAACGCGGCGAACCGGTACCGACATAGGCCACGTAGTTGTCGATGCCCGCGTGCTGCTTGAGCAAGGCTTCCAGGCGTTTAACCTGGTCAGCGGTGTTGCTCAAGGACGCCCCTTCGGCCAGCTTCAGGTCGACCATCAGCTCCAGGCGGCCGGAAGCCGGGAAGAACTGTTGCGGCACAAAACGGAACAGCGCCACCGAGCCGATAAACAGCAGGAGGGTCAGGACAATCACGGTTTTGCGCCGACGCACGCACCACTCCACCAAGCGTCTTACGCGCTGATAGAAAGGTGTGCCGTAGGGATCCGGACCATCGGTGCCGTGCTTGGCTGCATGAATCTTCGCCAGGTCCGGCAGGAGTTTTTCCCCCAGGTAGGGCACGAACACCACTGCAGCCACCCAGGAGGCGAGCAACGCAATGGTCACTACCTGGAAAATCGAACGGGTGTATTCGCCGGTACTCGATTGCGCGGTGGCAATCGGCAGGAAGCCTGCTGCGGTGATCAGCGTACCGGTGAGCATCGGGAATGCGGTGCTGGTCCAGGCAAAGCTGGCGGCCTTGAGCCGGTCGTAACCCTGCTCCATTTTGATCGCCATCATTTCCACAGCGATGATTGCGTCGTCCACCAGCAAACCCAGCGCCAGCACCAAGGCGCCGAGGGAAATCTTGTGCAGACCAATACCGAGGTAATACATGGCGGCAAAGGTCATCGCCAGCACCAGCGGAATCGCCAGGGCCACCACCATGCCGGTACGCACGCCAAGGGAGAAGAAACTCACCAGCAACACGATGGCCAAGGCTTCGGCCAGTACCTGCACGAATTCGCCGACGCTGGTTTTCACCGCCGCCGGTTGGTCTGACACCTTGCGCAGTTCCATACCGGCTGGAAGGTTCTTCTGCAGGCGTGCGAATTCTCCTTCCAGGGCTTTGCCCAGTACCAGGATGTCGCCACCGTCACGCATGGCCACGGCCAGGCCGATCGCGTCTTCACCCATGTAACGCATGCGCGGTGCCGGCGGGTCGTTGAAGCCACGGTGTATGTCGGCTACGTCGCCGATACGGAAGGTACGGTCGCCCACGCGAATCGGAAAGTTGCGGATCTCTTCCACGGTCTTGAAGTTACCCGATACGCGCAGTTGCACGCGTTCGCTCGGGGTTTCGAAGAACCCGGCAGTGGAGACTGCGTTCTGCTCCTGCAACGCCTGCTGTACCGCTGCCAGCGGCAAACCGAGGGTCGCCAGCTTGAGGTTGGACAGTTCGATCCAGATCTTCTCGTCCTGCAGGCCCAGCAACTCGACTTTGCCCACATCCGCCACGCGCTGCAGTTGAATCTGGATGCGGTCGGCGTAGTCCTTGAGCACCGCGTAGTCAAAACCATCACCGGTCAAGGCGTAGATATTGCCGAAGGTGGTGCCGAATTCATCGTTGAAGAACGGACCCTGGATATCCGGTGGCAAGGTCTGGCGGATATCGCTGATCTTCTTGCGCACCTGATACCACAGCTCAGGAATCTGCGCCGAATGCATGGAGTCACGGGCGATAAAGGTGACCTGGGATTCACCGGGACGCGAGAACGAGACGATGCGCTCGTACTCACCGGTTTCCATAAGTTTTTTCTCGATGCGCTCGGTGACTTGCCGCGAGACTTCCTGGGCCGTGGCGCCAGGCCAGTTGGTCTTGATCACCATGGCCTTGAAGGTGAACGGCGGGTCTTCACTTTGTCCCAGTTTGGAGTAGGACAAAGTGCCAACCACTGCCAGCAGAATCATCAGGAACAGGACGATCTGACGATTACGCAACGCCCATTCGGAAAGATTGAAACCCATCGGGGACTACTCCTTGACCGCCAGATTCACCACACGGTTGGAGCGATCCACCGGGCGCACCTGCTGGCCCTCGTGGAGCACATGTACACCGGCAGCAATGACCCAATCCGTAGGGCTCAAACCTTCCAGTACCGGAACGTTTTTTTCACCGAAGGCACCGATGCGTACCGGTGTGCGCTTGAGGGTGTTGTCGGGCTGTACACGCCAGACGTAAGACGCTCCGTTCTCTGCGCTGAGAGCCGACAGTGGGACCGAGAGCGGAATATCGCCGTCGACCTGTATGAATACACGTGCGCTCTGGCCCAGTTCGGCTGGGACCTTGCCCCCAGTGAATGCCACGCGGGCAGCAAACGTACGCGACTTTGGATCGGCGGCCGGCGACAGTTCACGAATGCGACCACTGAAGCGCTGGTCGGGCTGGCTCCACAGTTCGACCGATACGGGCTGGCCGATCTTGAAACGGCCAAAACCCTGTTCCGGCAGGCTGATCAGCACTTCGCGCTCGCCATCGGTAGCCAGGGTGAACACGGTCTGGCCGGCGGACACCACCTGCCCGACTTCCACCGCACGCTTGGCCACCACGCCATCCTGTGGCGCACGCAGCACCGCATAGCCGGCCTGGTTGCTGGCCACATCGAACTCGGCCTTGATCTGCTTGAGACGGGCCTCACCGGATCGATAGAGATTTTCGGAATTGTCGTACTGGGAGCGGCTGACCATCTGACGGTCCATCAGGGTCTTGTAGCGGTCACGCTCGGCGCGCACCAGGCTCAGATTGGCCTCGGCGGCGGCGACTTGGGCACGGGTGGCTTCCAGTTGCAGGCGCACATCTTGCGGGTCGAGTTCGGCCAGCGCTTGGTTGGCCTTGACCCGCTCGCCCTCTTCCACCAACCGCTTGCTGACTTTGCCACCGATGCGAAAGGCCAGGTCCGGTTCATAACGGGCGCGCACTTCACCGGGGTAGCTGTCCATCGACTGTGCAGAAGGCTGTGGCTGCACCACCATGGCCGGACGGATGGTGGTCTGGGCCGCTTCTTCATGGCCGCATCCGGCCATCAGGAAGACCAGACTGACAGGCAACGCAAAGGGCAGGAAAGAACTGCGCATGCTGTAGGACCTTTCGCAAATGGAGCTAAGAATAATTATACTGGCGGGTATGTTATTAATACCAAACTCACCAGTCCAGTATTAAAGGTGAAAATGTCCGACAATCCCGTAAACACCAATAGCCCCGGGCGCCCCAAGGACATGGCAAAACGCCAGGCGATCCTCGAAGCAGCGAAAATCCTGTTTTTGAGCAATGGCTACGCCAGTACCAGCATGGATGCCGTGGCCCTTGAGGCCGGCGTGTCGAAACTGACCGTGTACAGCCACTTCAACGATAAAGAGACCTTGTTCACCGCCGCGGTGGTGGCCAAGTGCGAAGAACAACTGCCGGTGATGTACTTCGAGTTGCCTGCGGGCATACCCGTGGAGACTGTGTTGCTGAATATCGCGCGGGGGTTCCATCGCCTGATCAACAGTGAGGAGTCGGTCAACCTGCATCGCCTGATGATGACCACCGGCAATCAGGACGTGAAACTCTCGCAGATCTTCTTCGAGGCCGGTCCCATGCGCATGCTGCAGGGCATGGAGCGTCTGCTCGGCAAGATCGACCAGAGCGGCGCGCTGAGCATCGACAAGCCCTTTACGGCGGCCGAGCATTTCTTCTGCCTGCTCAAGGGCACGGCGAATTTCTGCTTGCTGTATGGCTGCGGCGGTCAACTGAGTGAAGAAGCCGCCGAAGAACATGTGCAGGAGGTGGTGGGGTTGTTTATGCGGGCCTACAGGCCCTGATGATCAAGGCTTGAGCGCCTTCTTTGGGTAGATGTCATAGCGACTGGATTTGCCATCCAGCGCATGACTCGGCTTGGGCCCTTCGATGCACGGCGCCTTGCGCGGGCGCTTGACTACCACACGGTGACTGGCCAGGGCCAGGGCGGCGGCCAACAGCGCCGGTGCGTCTGGATCATCCCCCACCAGTGGCCGGAACAGGCGCATTTCCTTCTTCACCAAGGCGGTTTTCTCACGGTGCGGGAACATCGGGTCGAGGTAGATCACTTGGGGCGGTTCACCTTCCCAGTTGCGCATCACGTCGATGGAGTTGCCCTTGAGCAACTGCATGCGCGCCACGATGGGGGCCACCTCAAAATCATCCGCGCCACGTGCCAGACCGTCTTCGAGCAAGGCGCCGATCAGCGGCTGGCGCTCGATCAGGCTCATCTCGCAGCCCAGGCTGGCCAGCACGAAGGCGTCCTTGCCCAGGCCGGCCGTGGCATCCAGCACCCGGGGGCGCACGCCTTGGGCGATGCCCACGGCCTTGGCGATCATCTGCCCGCTGCCACCACCGTACAGTCGACGATGTGCCGCACCGCCTTCGACAAAATCCACCCGCACCGGCCCTGGCGCATCAGGCCCGAGCTGTTGCAGCTGTAGGCCGTGCTCCCCCACTTGCAGGGAAAAGTCTGCATCGGCTACATGCATCGGCAAATCGAGCAGTGACGCCCACTGCTCGGCGCGGCCTTGGAAACCCTCGCCCAAGGCCTCGACCTGGATGCGGCTGGCCGCTGGTTGTTCGCTCATCAATTACTACGCTCAAAAATATTAAGGATCGGCAAACAGCGGCCGATAAAAACAACAGTCAGGTATTTTGCCAGAGCTGAGCGTCGACCGAGAAAAATGTCAGACATTCTTCCCCTAACCATCGGTGTACTGCCGACCCACAACCACTACGGCCTGCGCAACACTCAAGCGCTGGCTGGGGTGAGTCATGTGTGGCAGGACTTCTTCGCCCGTGCGTTGGCCGAACAGCTCGGCGATACGCCGGACGCGCTGGCAGTGCAGGCGTCGGCGGACCCCGCGGTAGAGCCCAGCGCCGGCGCCGACCTGTTATCGCAGATACTCACCCAGCGTGAGTGCGACGTGAAAGACACCGAAATCGTCCCACCAGAACCGCTGTTCCTGCCAATTGCCGAGTTCGAAACCGAGCTGTTGCCACCGGCCGCCACGCCGTTCCCGCAAGAAGAAATCGTCGCCCAGCAGCGCCAGCAGAACTTCGAAAGCGGTTGGGTCCGCCCGATTGTGCTCACCGCCGGCGAACCATTGCCAGAGCCAGGCCCAGCGCCGGAGCCACGCCCACTGCACCTGCCCATCGCCGAATTCGAACTGGACCTGCTGCCGCCAGCCGCCACGCCGTACCCGACCGAAGAGCTGGTCGCGCAGCAAAAAGCGCTCGACTTCGACTACTACTGGGCGCGCCCGCTGGTCACCCAGAACCTGCGCCTGGCCGCCTGATGCTCAGCGACACACCCACCAACGCCCCATATCCAGATGGAAATGGTTGCGGTGCGCGGCGTTGTAATCCGGGCTCAGCACCACGTTGAAATCATCGCAGGCACTGTCGCGGACCTGACGCAGGAACCGCGCCTTATCGTCCTCCCCCGGCCAATCCTTGAGCACGCTGATACTGCGCCCGTCCGCCAGGCGAAAACCGGCGATGTCCAATGCATTGGCCGACGCATGCTGGCTGAGTCGCCCTTCGGCGCGGTTGTACATATTGCGGCAGGCAAAGCTGCCCAGATGATCGACCCGCGTCACCGCCTGGCCGAACACCGCTTGGGCCGCCGGCTGCAGGCTGTGGCGCTCGAACAGGGCGAACGCCACCGCCAGCGGGCAACTGGCGAGAAAACTGCTGCTCAGGCCAACCGCGGCACCCTGAACGCGCAAGGTGTTGCGCAGCGGACACGCCGCATCAGCGGGCGTATCGGCTTGATGGCTGACGCGCAGGCCCGAGGTCTCCAGCACTTGGTCGCACAACGCCGGGTCATCCTGCAGGCGACCCAGCTTGTAGCGGGTCAATAGGTTCGGGCTGGCGCGCACATCCAGCGGGGCCCACGGGTTCCAATCGGCCGGCAGCGGCACCCAACCACGCCAGACGCCAACGGCAAAGGCGCCGGCCAGGATCAGCAGCACACCCATCAACTTGAAAAAACGCACCCCTTAGCCCTTGAAGAACTGGTTGGCCTGGCTAAATGGCATCTTGCGTTCGGTAAAGGTGAACGTGCCCAGTTCGTACACTTCCTGGGCCGCACGATAGAACTCGCCATAGGCAGCCAACGCCAGAGCCGAGCCGACGCTGATCCGCCGCACACCCAACGCGCTGAGTTGCGCGACGCTGAGGTTCAAGCCGCCGGACATCAACACGTTCACCGGCTTGGGCGCCACCGCCTTGACCACCGCCAGCACTTCCTCGGCACTGCGCAGGGCCGGCGCATACAGCACGTCGGCACCGGCTTCGGCGTAGGCTTGCAGGCGGCGGATGGTGTCGGGCAAATCCAGGCGGCCATGCAGGAGGTTTTCCGCACGGGCCGTCAGGGTGAACGGGAATGGCAGGCTGCGCGCGGCAGCCACCGCGGCCTCTACACGCTCGACGGACAGGTCGAAAGGATAGATAGGGTCAGCGGCAATGCCTGTGGCGTCTTCAATGGAGCCGCCGACAATGCCGGTGGCGGCGGCACGCAGGATGGTCTGGGCGCAGCCTTCGGGAGTGTCGCTGAAGCCGTTTTCCAGGTCCGCCGCCACCGGCAACGCCGTGGCATTGGCAATCATGCCCGCGTTGATCAAGGTGTCTTCCAGGGACAACGCCCCTTCCGCATCCGGGCGCGCCAGGCTGAACGCGTAGCCCGCACTGGTGGTGGCGAGGGCTTCAAACCCCAGGCTGGCCAGCATCACGGCAGAGCCTGCATCCCAAGGGTTGGGCATCACGAACGCGCGGTCACGTTCGTGCAAGGCCTTGAAGGTTTCGGCGCGAAGGGTTTGGGCATCCATGTCGGGCTCCTGGCGGGAAAAGGAGCCCTAGAGTAACCCCAGTTGCTCCACGGCGGGAGCACGATCCAAGGTCGGCAGCGGCAGCAGACCCGGCAGGCGTGCCATCAACTGGTCGTGGAAACGCAGGGCCAGTTGTGCCGCGAGGCGATTATCCGAGGTGTGCAGGAACACATAGGGGGTGCGGCCTTCTTCGATCCACCCGGCAACTTTTTCCACCCACGGCACCAGGAATGGGTCGTTGGCTTCCAGTTCGGGATGACCGATAAAACGCACTTGGGGAAACTGCGTCAGGGCCGCCGGCCGGGTTGGCACCTTGGGCTTTTTCGATTGGGCGTGCAGCACGGCGGCTGACGTGGACGTGCAACTGAACAACGCGCGCGGGTCCAGGCAGATGCGCTCCACGCCCCGGTCCCGTAACAAGCGGTTAAGCATGCGCTCGGCGTCGCCTTTGGCGAAGAATTCCGAATGACGCACTTCCACCGCCATGGGCCGCTCAAGGCCATCAATGAAGCCTGCCAACTCCCCCAGACGCTGCGGTGTGAACGTCGCGGGCAGTTGCAACCATAGCGGGGATACGCGCGCTCCCAGGGGACTCATCAAGCCCACAAAGCTTTCCGCAGCCGGCAGTTGCTCAATCAGGTTGCCACTGTGGCTGATATCACCGGGAAACTTGGCCGTGAAACGAAAATCGTCGGGCATGATTTCAGCCCAGCGTTGCACCGTGGCGGCCGAGGGTCGTGCATAGAACGTGGTGTTGCCCTCAACGGCGTTGAAGACCTGGGAGTAGAGCGCGAGGTAGTCGCTGGAACGGGCATCGGCGGGGTACAGGTACTCGCGCCAGGCGTTTTCACTCCAGGACGGGCAACCGAGGTAGTAAGGCAGGCGCATCAGATGTGGATATCGAGTCCCAGCACTTCCATATCCCATTCGACAAAACCGGCGGTGGTCAGGTAGCTGGCCAGGGCGGTTGCGACGCTTTTGCTCATGGAGCGCGGGAAGACCATGTCTTGCTGACGGGCGGGAAGACCACTGACACGGGCTTGAGCGTTGGCCTGTGCGTCGGACTGGACCTCAATGAAGTCTGGCGAATCCTCGACGGACTCGTCTACCGTAACGTTTGCCTTACGTGGCTTGCGCTTGATTGGGTAGGACTGTGAGGAAAAGCCATCAATACGCATGGGCGCGAACTCGCTATCGGTAATGGCATTTTGGCAGCACTGTCCGTAGTGCGCAAATGCTCTGGTGATAACTAGAACACATAATTTGAAAAAGGTTTAAAACGGGGGGCAAATTCTGACGATTGGTGAATTTAGCCCCATATTGCCATCATTTTTGACGTCAAATAATCCCGCGCTCGGCCTTGGTTTGCGCCACTTTATCGCGCAGGTAAACAGGTGCTGCCTGATCCGCAGGGATCGCTTCCCCACGTTCAAAAGCAAACCGCGCCAAGGCCAATAGATCTTCAGCGTGGGGCAACATCGCCGCGTCTCTCCCAACCAATGGCACAGCGATGCGCTCACCATAACCCCAACCGGTGCCGGCACCGAACCAGTCACCGCTGGCATCACCCGGCAATACGGATGATTCAGGCGGCTGCACAGTTTCCACACCTACTAGGCGCATCTCGCCTGCCGTTTCGCGGTAGCAGCCCCAATACACTTCATCCATGCGCGCATCGATAGCCGCCGCAACCTGATGAACGCCATGTTCACGCAAGGCGCGCTGGGCCAGAACGGCCAGGTTGGACACCGGCAATACCGGGCGTTCCAGCGCAAATGCCAGGCCCTGCACCACACCGATGGCAATACGCACACCGGTAAACGCACCCGGACCACGGCCGAAGGCGATGGCATCCACCGCAGCCAGCGTAGTGCCGGCGTCTTCCAACAGTTGCTTGATCATCGGCAACAGCTTCTGCGCATGCAGACGCGGGATCACCTCGTAGTGGCTCGTTACCTTGCCATCATGCAGCAGGGCAACGGAGCAAGCTTCAGTCGCGGTGTCCAGGGCCAGCAGGGTGCTCATCGGTGTGGGTGTCCAAGTCGAAAAAAAGTGCGCCAGTATAAACAACAACGGCCCGCAAGCGGGCCGTTATCCGTGAAGCCAGTCGAGGGATCAGCTCAGTGCTTGCAGCACTTTGGCAGTGATCGCTTCAACCGAGCCGACGCCAGGAATGTGACTGGACTTCGGCTTGCCCTGGGCAGCGGACAGCTTCTGGTAGAAGTCCACCAGCGGCTTGGTCTGGGAATGGTAGACCGACAGGCGATGACGCACGGTTTCTTCGGTGTCGTCTTTACGCTGCACCAGGTCTTCGCCGGTCACATCGTCCTTGCCTTCCACTTTAGGCGGGTTGTAGACAGTGTGGTACACGCGGCCGGAGGCTTCGTGAACGCGACGACCAGCAATGCGCTGGACGATCTCTTCATCTTCCACCGCGATTTCAACCACCGCATCCAGCTCAACGCCGGCCTTCACCAGGGCTTCAGCCTGGGGAATGGTGCGTGGGAAGCCGTCGAACAGGAAACCGTTCTTGCAGTCTTCCTGGCTGATGCGTTCCTTGACCAGGTTGATGATCAAGTCATCGGACACCAGGCCACCGCTGTCCATCACGCTCTTGGCGATCAGGCCCAGCTCGGTGCCAGCCTTGACGGCCGCACGCAGCATATCGCCGGTGGAGATTTGTGGAATGCCGAATTTTTCAGTGATGAACTTTGCCTGAGTACCTTTACCGGCCCCGGGAGCTCCCAGCAGAATGACGCGCATTGATGTGCTCCTCAATTTTTTATAGAGATGACGCTCGGATTCGCCGCAGGGGGCCAATCGCGTAAAAATAGAATTCGGGCCGCCCAAACGGCCAAAGGCTGATCAAGATACACAGCAGGCCTTAACCACACAAGCCGCCAAAAGTCGCAGGAACCCGCGCAGGGCATGCGTCATAGGTAGGGTGTGCCTGAGTGCAACCCGGCCCCATAAACACCGGCCGCCCGTTTCAGGGCGGCCGCCGTGGTTTACCTGCAAGCTATTGAGAACACGCAAAAAACCCTAGCCAGTGTTACGCAAACCGGCGGCAATACCGGCCACGGAGACCAGCAGCGCCTGTTCCAGAGGGCTGTCCTGCGCCGCTTCCTGCTGACGGGAGCGCGCCAGCAACTCGGCCTGTAGCAGGTGCAAGGGGTCAAGGTAGGTGTTGCGCAGGCGGATGAACTCCAGGGTGTCCGGGCTATGGGCCAGCAGTTGCGACTGCCCGGTCAGGCCAAGCACCACGTTGCACGCCTGCGACAATAGGTCGCGCAGATGCGCACCCAATGGCAGCAGGTCCGGCTGCACCAGCCGCTCGTCATACAGGCGGGCGATATCGGCATCCGCCTTGGCCAGCACCATTTCCAGCATATCGATACGGGTGCGGAAAAATGGCCACTGTTCACGCATCTGCCCCAGCAACTCGCCTTCGCCGCGCTCCAGGGCCTTGCTCAACGCTGCTTCCCAACCCAGCCAGGCCGGCAGCATCAGGCGGGTCTGGGTCCAGCCGAAGATCCACGGGATCGCGCGCAGGCTTTCAATCCCGCCCGCACGGCGTTTGGCCGGGCGACTGCCCAGGGGCAAGCGACCCAGCTCCTGTTCCGGCGTGGACTGACGGAAATACTCGACGAACTGCGGATTTTCCCGCACCACCGCGCGGTAAGCGCTGACACCGTCTGCCGCCAATTCATCCATCAAATGGCGCCAGGCTGGCTCCGGCGGCGGCGGTGGCAACAGCGTCGCCTCCAACACGGCAGCCAGGTAAAGGTTGAGGTTCTGCTCGGCGATATCCGGCAGGCCGAACTTGAAGCGGATCATCTCGCCCTGTTCGGTGGTGCGGAACCGCCCCGCCACCGAGCCCGGCGGTTGCGACAGGATCGCCGCGTGAGCCGGGCCACCGCCACGGCCCACGGTGCCACCGCGACCGTGGAACAACAGCAGTTCCACTTGTTGCTCACGGCAGATATCCACCAGGCGCTCCTGCGCCCGGTACTGCGCCCAGGCGGCGGCGGTGGTGCCGGCGTCCTTGGCCGAGTCCGAGTAGCCGATCATCACTTCCTGCGGCCCCTGCAAACGCGCGCGATAGCCCGGCAGCAACAACAGTTGCTCGATCACCGGGCCGGCGTTATCCAGGTCAGCCAGTGTTTCGAACAATGGCACCACGCGCATCGGCCGTTGCACGCCCGACTCTTTAAGCAGCAGTTGCACGGCCAAAACGTCCGAGGCAGCGCCGGCCATGGAGATGACATACGAGCCCAACGATGCAGCCGGTGCGGCGGCGACTTCCTTACAGGTGTTGAGTACCTCGGCAGTGTCCGCCGACGGTTTGAAATAGCCCGGCAACAGCGGTCGACGGTTGGCCAGCTCCTTCATCAGGAAGCTGATACGCATCTCTTCGTTCCAGTCCTCGTAACGGCCCAGGCCGAGGTAGTCGGTGATTTCGGTCATGGCGGCCGAATGGCGACTGGAATCCTGACGCACGTCCAACCGCACCAGGAACAGCCCGAAGGTCACCGCCCGACGCAGGCAATCGAGCAAAGGCCCATCCGCGATCACGCCCATGCCGCATTCGTGCAGTGACTGGTAGCACAACTCCAGCGGCTCCAGCAGGTCGCGGTTGTTCTGCAACACCTCGGCCGGCGCCGGGGTGCTGCTGCTCAACGCGGTGTGCGCCCATTGGCGCGTGGCGCGCAGGCGTTCGCGCAGTTGCTTGAGCAAAGCGCGATAAGGCTCGACGCTATCACCGACCTTGGCCTGCAACGCCGGGCTGGCTTGTTGCATCGACAGCTCAGAGGCCAGGTGATCGATATCGCGCAGGTACAAATCGGCGGCCATCCAGCGCGCCAACAGCAGCACTTCGCGGGTGACCGGTGCCGTGACGTTCGGGTTGCCGTCACGGTCGCCGCCCATCCACGACGCAAAGCGGATCGGTGCGGCCTCCAGGGGCAAGCGCAAACCGGTGGCGGCGTGCAGCGCCTGGTCAGCCTTGCGCAGATAGTTGGGGATCGCGTGCCACAGCGAATGCTCGATCACCGCAAAGCCCCATTTGGCTTCGTCCACGGGCGTAGGTCGAGTGCGGCGGATTTCTTCGGTGTGCCAGGCTTCGGCGATCAAGCGTTGCAAGCGTTGGCGGATCTGCTCGCGCTCTGCGCTGGTGAGGTCGCGGTGATCCTGGGCCGCCAGTTGGGCGGCGATGGCATCGTATTTCTGGATCAGGGTACGGCGCGCCACTTCGGTGGGGTGGGCGGTGAGGACCAGTTCGATCTCCAGGCGCCCCAACTGGCGGGCCAGGGATTCGTTGCTGTGGCCTTCGCTTTGCAGGCGCGCCAGCAACTCGGGCAATACGCGAGATTCGAACGGTGCCGGCTGCGACTCATCACGCCGGTGGATCAGTTGGTACTGCTCGGCAATGTTGGCCAGATTCAGGAACTGATTGAAGGCGCGGGCCACCGGCAACAGTTCGTTTTCCTGCAACTGGTTCAGGCTGGTGCTCAGTTCATCGCCGGCTCCGCGCCGGTCAGCCTTGGCGCCTTTGCGGATCTGCTCGATCTTGTCGAGGAAATCATCGCCGTACTGCTCTCGAATGGTGTTGCCCAACAGCTCACCCAGCAGGTGAACATCCTCACGCAAGCGTGCATCGATATCACTCATCAGCCAATCTCCAGCCAGAAATCCGGGACGCGCAGGTTTGCCAGAGTGCCGCCAGCATCGATTTATGACAAGACTTTAAACCTTGTGAGTTGCAGCTAGTCTCAAGGTTAAGTCGTCGCGTTTATCCGCGCAGGCGACTGGACACTCATCACCGCCTGCTAAAAGCGGGCTTCATTGAGGTTGCCATGAAAATTCGAGAACTGGCCCAGCATTGGGAAGAGAACGCCAAGGGTCGCTTGACCAAGACCGAGTACGCCATCCACCTGGATATGGAATCCGCCGCGCGGCTGGCGGCCATCACCGAGATGTACCCCAAACGCCACCCCGAAGAATTGCTCGGTGAGTTGATCGGCGCCGCCCTGGAAGAGCTGGAAGCCAGCTTCCCCTACATCAAGGGCCAGCAGGTGATTGCCACCGATGAAGAAGGCGATCCGCTGTACGAGGACGTCGGCCCCACCCCACGCTTTCTGACGCTGTCGCGCCGCTACCTGCATGATCTGTCCGCCAGCAGCGACGAACAGAAACACTGACAAACCCCCACCCCCCCCCTTTATTCCGGGCTCCTTAAGGGCCCGGCGTACCACTGCGCAACGCAGAAGTTCCAACGTTTTTACGCTGACCGTTCAGTCAGATATTTTTTTAGGCAAATCGCCATCTTCTCTGAACTTTTGAAAAAAGCCTCCGGTCACAGCCAGTAAGCCATCACTTGGAACGGTCGTTTTAAAGGGCAATTTGTGCATCAGTGCCAGGCCCGCCGCCGCAGACCAGTGAGATGGATTTTGATGTATTTCAGGAGTTATCCAATGGAGTTGAAGACGATGAAGACCAGCACTGCCAAATCCTCGTTTAACCACCTGCGCGGGCTCAAATTGGCCGCGCTGGCAATCGGCACCAGCTTCGTTCTGGCGGGCTGTGCCGGCAACCCTCCGACCGAGCAGTACGCGGTCACCCAGTCCGCCGTGAACAGCGCTGTCAGCGCCGGCGGTACTGAGTACGCGGCTGTGGAAATGAAGTCGGCTCAGGACAAGCTAAAAGAAGCCGAAATTGCCATGCACGACAAGAACTACGACAAAGCTCGCCAGTTGGCTGAACAAGCCGAGTGGGACGCTCGCGTCGCGGAACGCAAGGCTCAGGCCGCCAAGGCCCAACAGGCTGTGAAGGACTCCCAGAAAGCCGTTGAAGAGCTGCGTAAGGAAGGCATGCGTCCTGCTGCTATCCAGCAGAAGTAAGACGCTTCCTGTGACTGCAACGCACCTGATATCGAATTGAAAGGACGACACGACTATGCGTAAACAATTGATGATCCCTGCCCTGCTGGCGATGAGCGTTGCCCTGGCGGCCTGTTCCACCCCGCCTAACGCGAACCTGGAAAACGCACGGACCAACTTCTCGGCCCTGCAGACCAACCCGCAAGCCACCAAGCTGGCGGCACTGGAAACCAAGGACGCCAGCGAATGGCTGGACAAGGCTGACAAGGCCTACCGCGACAAGGAAGACGAGAAGAAAGTCGACCAGTTGGCTTACCTGACCAACCAGCGCGTTGAAGTGGCCAAAGACACCATCGTGCTGCGCGAATCCGAAGCCAAGCTGAAAAATGCCGGCGACGAACGTGCCCGCGCCTTGCTGGATGCGCGCGATGCGCAAATCAAGCAACTGCAGGACAGCCTGAACGCCAAGCAGACCGATCGCGGTACCTTGGTAACGTTCGGTGACGTGCTGTTCGCCACCAACAAGTCCGACCTGAAATCCAGCGGTCTGGTGAACATCACCAAACTGGCTCAGTTCCTGCGCGACAACCCGGACCGTAAAGTGATCGTCGAAGGCTACACCGACAGCACCGGTTCCGACTCGTACAACCAGAGCCTGTCCGAGCGTCGTGCCGCTTCGGTACAACGCGCACTGGCTCAACAAGGCGTGGACATCTCGCGCATCGTGACCCAGGGTTACGGCAAGGAATACCCGGTTGCCGACAACGGCAGCGTCTCGGGTCGTGCCATGAACCGCCGCGTGGAAGTGACCATTTCCAACGACAACCAGCCAGTCAAGCCACGGTCTTCCGTTGCTAACTGATTGATTGGCACTGGATAAGAAAACCCACCTCACGGTGGGTTTTTTTTCGGCTCATCAAACTGAATGGTGCGATTCGTGTCTACGGCGGGCATTTCAATTTTCGCGCCCGCCTTTTCATCCATTTGTTGATCGCGCTTGTACCTGCGAGCAGCATCCTGTTCCAGCGCTACATGCTGCCTTGCCATGGCCAACATGTTTTCCAATACAGGAATATGTATTTTCATCCTCGACCCAATCTTTGTAGGTTTCCACATTTTATGTGGCATTTAAGTCGAACCGGTTCCAGATATTTCCATTTCAGTTGCATGACATGCGGCCCCCGGTATTACGCCCTCCACGTCGTTACAGGCTGACTAGCTGATTCAGCACGAAAAAACGCCCTGAAAAGGGCGATTTTTGAGAGGTGCCGCTCAACCGCCGACCTTGCCGGAGCCCTGGGTCTCCGGCATTTGGATCTGGCCCTGGCCGCGACCTTGTCCATCCTGTGCGCCTTGATTGCCCTGCGCACCTTGATCATTTTTTTGTTTAAGCAGCTTTTCCAGTAGCTTCATCAGTTCGTCGAGCTCACCTGCGCCCTGACCACCTTTAGCACCTTGTGACTGCATATCTTTGATTTTACGTTGGAGGTCCTGGATCTGCTGATCGAGGCCTTGGTTGGATGGGGCACCCCCGCCGACATTTCCGCCACTGCCCATGCTGCCTACACCCGATACTCCGTTTATAACTGCCATATAGGCTCACTCCAGACTAATGAAAAATGGACTGATCAGCATTGCCAATCAGTCCATGGTCTGTGGTGAGCACGCGAGGCTGGTTCCGGCCGGCCGAGCGCCTGACACACGCTAAATCATGAATCGGTACGAAAAAGGGTATTTTCCCACACCGGCAAAAACAGCATTCACTGCTGCAATTGCGGGGTTTCCTGCCCCATGCATCGCACGGCCTGCTTCTTGTTGTTCACCAGCACACCGCTGAGGCCTTTCTGCTCGGTATCGAACATCACCAGCACGCCATCCACGCATTGCGCCACTTGCGCGGCCGGCGTCAGGGAGATCTTGTACTCCTCGCCTGGCACCGTCTTGAGCATAGTGAAATCGCTGAGCAACAGCGCATCTTCCGGCTTGGCGAAGTGCAGGTAACCGTAGAACCACAGGCAACCGACGGTGCCGATGATGGTGCCGATGCCGGTGAGGATCAGCGGGATCATGTTGCGTTCTTCGCTCATTGCGGGCTCTCTGATGAATCAACTTTAGGAATGGGGTAGTTCGGAATCTCGCCCAGGCGGCGTAAGCCGTTGAAGTGTTGCGGGTCGTCCAGATAGCGCAGCATTACGGTTTGCCAGGTCTTGTCGGCAAAGGTCTGCACATGCCCGCCCCGGGTCAACTGCAACACCCGTGGCGGCGGTGCGGCCTGGTACAGGCGGATACCATTGGCCATTGGCACGATCGGGTCGTCCAGGCTGTGGAACAACAGCTTCGGCACGCCCATCAGTTTCGGCATGGCATATATTGCGCTGTCGCCGTCCGGCACCAGCCAGGACAGAGGCACCTGAAACGGCCATGTTAACCAGGAAGTGCTCAAGGCAAATTGTCCTACGTCACGATAACTGGCGGGCACACCGTCCAGCACCAGGGCCTTGAGCTGGGATTGGCGCTCCGGATGGGCAGCCAGGTAATGCACCGCCAACGCCCCGCCGAGGCTTTGGCCCAGAACGATCAGCGGATGGCCTTGGGTTTCGGGGGCCTTGTCGATCCATTTGAACGCCGCGTCCACGTCCTCATAGATTGCCGGTAATGACGGCTTGCCTTCCGACAAGCCATAACCGCGGTAGTCCAGCAGCAGCACTTGGTAGCCCTGCTCGGGCAACCACCAACTGCCGCCCAGGTGCCAGGCCAGATTGCCGCCGTTACCGTGCAAATGCAGCACCGTGCCCTTGAGCGGCACACCAGGCTTGGCCGGCAACCACCAGGCGTGGAGCTTCACGCCGTCGGCGGTGGTCAAGGTGACGTCGCGATATTGCAGGTGGGCTTTTTCCGGCGTGAATGGCAGGCCGGGCTCGGGGTAGAACAGCAGTGAGCTGCAGCCGTTCAATGTGAGTAGCAGGCACAGAATGCCGAGGATTCTCATCCGTTGAAGCCTCGCTATTATTCGAAATTTTAAATCTTTCAGAGATTCAAATGTGGGAGCGGGCTTGCTCGCGAAAGCCGTGTATCAGTCAACTTATGTATATCTGATGTACCGCTTTCGCGAGCAAGCCCGCTCCCACAGGTCGATCCGGTTTCGTCAAAGGATATTCGAGTAATCCGCCTCGATCCGATCCAGGCTCAAGTGGTTGAGGAAGTTGGAGAAACACATCCACGCCGCCAGTGCGTTCATGTCGCGGAACTGCTCGGGCAGGTACTTGGGCGGCACCACCAGGCCTTCGTCGACCAGTTGGCGCAGGGTACGCATGTCTTCCAGGGTGGTCTTGCCGCAGAACAGCAGCGGCACTTGTTCCAGCTTGCCTTTGCGCACGGCGAGTTGGATGTAGTTGTAGACCATGATAAAGCCCTTGAGGTAGGACAGGTCCTTGGTAAACGGCAGACCGGTCGGCACCGAGCCACGGAATACGCGACTGGCATTGCCGTAGCTTTCGGCCATCTCAAAGCCTTGTTCGCGGAAGAACTCGAACACCTGCAGGAAGTCGGCGCCCTCTTCCACCATATGGATGGCGCGGGTGCGGTTGGTCAGCTTGCGCAGGCGGCTCGGGTAGGAGGCGAAGGTGATGATTTCCATCAGGATCGCCAGGCCTTCCTGGGTCACGGTGGACGAGGGCGGGCCTTTGGACAGGAAGGTGCAGATCGGCTGGTTCTGGCCATTGAGAGTGGTGCCGACATGCACCAGGCCTTCATGCACTTCCAGGGCGCGCACGTCGCGGTCGTTGAACATCGCGTCGGCGCGGATCTTGATGTAGTCGGCACCCGCCGCAGCGTCTGCGACGATACCGTCGGACTCGAACACGCGGATGGTTTCTTCGGCCTCGCCGAACACCTTGTTCAGGCGAGTTTGCAGCAGGGCAACGGCGTCCTTGGCGGTAAGGGTCTTGGCCTCATCCTTCAAGTCGCCACGGCCATCGATGTTATTCAGGTAGTCCGAAAGCATCAGCCCCAAGTCAGCCAGGGTCGGGTCGCCGGCGTGGAACGCATCGGACGCAGCGCCGTAGAGTTCCTGGGAAATCAGGCCGAAATCCTCGGTGCCGCGCGCTTCGAGCATGCGCACCACCATGCGGTATTCCTTGCACATGCGGCGCATGATCTGCCCCACCGGGCTGAACTGGCCGAGGCGACGGGTGATGTCGCGCTCGATGTTCTGGAACTCCAGCTTCACCGCGCTGGAATCGAACGCCAGCGGCCGGTTGAGGTAGTAGTCGCGGCTCACCGCCGGCATTTCCTTGCCCTTTGCCTTGAGAAATCCCTGACGAATGTTCTCGTCCCACTTCACGGCGTCGAGGACGCGAATCGGTGTTTGCGCCAGCACAATGCGATCAGACAAGGTGCGTATCGTCTGCTGGTAATCGTCCACCCGGTGCTTCCTCTTTAAACGTTATTTGCCCGCACGCTGGTAGCGCACGGCTTCCACGAATACATCGGCGTTGGCCGGGTCATCCAAGTAGGCAAACACCTGGTCCAAGGAGCTGTCCACCAACACGCCAGCACCTTCGACGGTTTCCACGGTACTGCCGTGCAACGCCTTTTGGTCTATGGCTTGATGGATCTGCTCCAGGTCGAGGTTGTAGACCACCAATTCATGCTTTTCGTTGATTTCGAAACCCGCCAGGATGAAGTTCCCGCCTAGTTTGGCCGGTAGCGGCGCCGACAAGTACCAGCGGCTGCCATGGCGCGAAACGCTGAACAGATACTCGTCACGCTGGCCGGGCTTGGCTGTAGGGTAGCTCACCGCTTTGTACCGGTGCTCACCAACGGCGGTGATGTGCAGGTTGAGCGGCTCGCCCCAGGCGTTTTTGCTCGACCATTGGCCCAGCAGGGCCTGCGGCGCGGCGTCATGGGCCGGCAGCGGGTCCTTGAAGGTCACCAGGCAACCACTCAGCAGCAGGAGCGACAAGCCGATTACAACCACACGCCAGGTTTTCATTAGACATTCCCCGGTGTCAGACCGAGGCCAACACCAAATGCATGTAACGCTTGAGGATCTCAAGCATCTCTTCACCGGTCAGAGGCTCTGCGCCGCCCAGCAGGCCCTGATATTCCATCCGACTGATTATCGCCGTCAACACTTTGGCATCCTGTTGCGGCTCGCGGGAGCCCAGCACCTGGAAAAACTGCCCGGTGCCCTGCAACAGAATCTGCTGGTGGGAACGTACCAACTCGGCCAGACGCGGGTTGAGCAAGGCTTCCTGGCGGAACGCCTGCTCGGCCATCAGGTGCTCACGACGGTTGGTCAACTGGCGCAAGACGTAATCGGCGGTCAGCCGCGCAATGTCATCGGCCAGTTGCGAACGTGACTGCGGGCTGCCATCGCCATAGGCGACCATCTCGCGCAGCAGGCCTTCGTTGCGCACCCACAGCTTGCCCATGAACGCAGCGCTGCGCTCGACGTATTGGGCGAAGGTGTCGGTGAGCAGGTCATCAATGTCCTTGAAATAGTAGGTGGTGGCCGACAACGGCACCCCTGCCTCCGCGGCCACTGCCCGATGGCGCACAGCACGCACGCCATCACGCACCACAATGCGCATGGCTGCATCGAGAATGTCTTGTCTGCGTTGCTCGCTACCCCGACGACTGGCCTTGCGGCCCTGGTACTGGACGCTTTCAGCCACGGCAGCGGCAATGCCGGCGGCGCCTTCTTGAGCGGTTACGCGGTTCACGACTCAAATCCTTGAATAGATCAAAACCTGGCGCTGTTTGCTTGACGCTTAATAACGCCCCATAAAAAAGCCGCCTTATAAAAGGCGGCTTCGGATTTCGCTTCGGTTACGCTTGTGGCCGCATGTGCGGGAACAAGATCACGTCGCGGATCGACGGCGAGTTGGTCAACAGCATCACCAGACGGTCAATGCCGATCCCTTCACCGGCCGTCGGCGGCATGCCGTACTCCAGGGCGCGGACGAAGTCAGCGTCGTAGTGCATGGCTTCGTCGTCACCGGCGTCCTTGTCGGCCACCTGGGCCATGAAGCGCTCGGCCTGGTCTTCCGCGTCGTTAAGCTCGGAGTAGGCATTGGCGATTTCGCGGCCACCGATGAACAGCTCGAAACGGTCGGTGACGTTCGGGTTGTCATCGTTGCGACGGGCCAGCGGCGACACTTCGAACGGGTACTGGGTGATGAAGTGCGGCTGTTCCAGCTTGTGCTCGACCAGCTCTTCGAAAATCATCACCTGCAATTTGCCCAGGCCTTCGAAGCCCAGCACCTTCGCGCCGGCTTTCTTGGCGATGGCACGGGCCTTGTCGATATCGTTCAGGTCGTCGGCGGTCAGCTCAGGGTTGTACTTGAGGATCGAGTCGAACACCGACAGACGCACGAACGGCTCGCCGAAGTGGAACACCTTGTCGCCGTACGGCACGTCGGTGCTGCCCAGGACCAACTGCGCCAGTTCGCGGAACAGTTCTTCGGTCAGGTCCATGTTGTCTTCGTAGTCGGCGTAGGCCTGATAGAACTCCAACATGGTGAATTCTGGGTTGTGACGGGTCGAAACGCCTTCGTTACGGAAGTTGCGGTTGATCTCGAACACTTTTTCGAAGCCGCCAACAACAAGACGCTTGAGGTACAGCTCCGGCGCGATACGCAGGAACATTTCCATGTCCAGCGCGTTGTGGTGGGTTTCGAACGGCTTGGCTGCGGCACCACCGGGGATGGTCTGCAGCATCGGGGTTTCCACTTCCAGGAAGTCACGCTGCATCAGGAAGGTACGGATATGCGCGATCACTTGCGAGCGCACACGGAAGGTGTGGCGCACTTCTTCGTTGACGATCAGGTCAACGTAGCGCTGGCGGTAGCGTTGTTCGGTGTCGGTCAGGCCGTGGTGCTTGTCCGGCAGCGGGCGCAGCGACTTGGTCAGCAGGCGCACGTTGGTCATTTCCACATACAGGTCACCCTTGCCGGAACGGGCCAGGGTGCCTTCGGCGGCGATGATGTCGCCCATGTCCCAGGTTTTCACCGAGGCCAGGGTTTCTTCCGGCAAGGTCTTGCGGTTGACGTAGACCTGGATGCGACCGGTCATGTCCTGGATCACCATGAACGAGCCACGGTTGAGCATGATGCGACCTGCCACCTTGACCGGGATCGCAGCCTCTGCCAGCTCTTCCTTGGTCTTGTCCGCGTACTGCTTCTGCAAGGCATCGCAGTAGTTTTCGCGGCGGAAGTCGTTGGGGAAGGCATTGCCCTTGGCGCGCTCGGCAGCAAGCTTTTCCTTGCGCAGGGCGATCAGGGAGTTTTCTTCCTGTTGCAGGGCCTGGTCGAGTTGTTGGTCGCTCATGTCTTTAAATATTCCATCGGGTTCGTTGTCCCAGGCTCAGGCCGGGGATCGCCGGCAAGCCGGCTCCTACAGGGATCGCGGTTTGTCAGCGTATTACAGGCCGGATTTCAGGCTGGCTTCCAGGTATTCGTCGATATCGCCGTCGAGTACCTTGTCACAGTCACTGCGTTCGATGTTAGTGCGCAGATCCTTGATCCGCGACGCATCGAGCACATAAGAGCGGATCTGGTGACCCCAGCCGATATCCGACTTGGTGTCTTCCAGCGCTTGGGACGCGGCGTTGCGTTTCTGCATTTCCTGCTCGTACAACTTGGCCCGCAGCATTTTCATGGCGGTGTCCTTGTTGGCGTGCTGGGAACGTTCGTTCTGGCAGCTGACCACGGTGTTGGTCGGTACGTGGGTGATACGTACGGCCGAGTCGGTGGTGTTTACGTGCTGACCACCGGCACCGGAGGAGCGGTAGGTGTCGATGCGCAGGTCGGCCGGGTTGATCTCGATTTCCACCTTGTCGTCGATCTCTGGCGAGACGAAAACGGCGGAGAACGAGGTGTGGCGACGGTTGCCGGAGTCGAACGGGCTCTTGCGTACCAGGCGGTGTACGCCGATCTCGGTGCGCAGCCAGCCAAAAGCGTATTCGCCCTTGATGTGCACGGTTGCGCCCTTGATACCGGCGACTTCACCGGCGGACAGCTCCATGATGGTCGCTTCGAAACCGCGCTTGTCGGCCCAGCGCAGGTACATGCGCAGCAGGATGTTTGCCCAGTCCTGAGCCTCGGTGCCGCCGGAACCGGCCTGGATATCCAGGTAGGCGTTGTTCGGGTCCATCTCGTGGCTGAACATGCGACGGAATTCGAGTTTGGCGAGGTTTTCCTCGAGACGGGCCAGCTCGGCGACGACATCGCCCACTGCGCCTTCGTCGTTTTCTTCGACGGCCATGTCCAGCAGGTCGCGGCAATCGGCCAGACCGGTGTTCAGTTCGTCGAGGGTATCGACGATCTGCGCCAGCGCAGCGCGCTCGCGGCCCAGTTCCTGGGCGTATTCAGGTTTGTTCCAGACAGCAGGATCTTCAAGCTCGCGATTGACTTCGGTCAGACGCTCATGCTTTTGATCGTAGTCAAAGATACCCCCGAATAGTTTCGGAGCGCTCGGACAGGTCCTTGATGGTGTTAAGGATCGGGTTGATTTCCATGGCGGGCAGCACTCGTTGGCGAACTTTTGAAAGCCGGCGAGTATAACGGGAAATGGGGGGGAGCGGCAGTCCGCTGGGCGAAAAGGCGTGGGGCTGGATCATCGGAGTACATATCCATTCCTGCGGTCACGGCTGCTATTGGTTCCGCTCTTACAGCGGCTCACTTTTGATAG